>NZ_JBARCR010000252.1:0-9623 GCF_049794275.1 Trebonia sp. | reverse complement strand
ACCGGCGAGGAGCGGAAGGTCTCGACGTCGCCCGAGTACGCCAGCCGCCCCTCCACCATGGCCCAGATGTGCTCGCTGACGGACGTGAGCATGTCGAGGTCGTGCTCGACGACGACGACCGCGCGATCCTTGCTGACGGCGGTGAGGGCATCGGCGAGCACGGTCCGCTGGGCGGCGGACAGGCCCGAGGCGGGCTCGTCGGCGAGGAGAACCTTAGGTTCGCTGACGAGCGCCCTGGCTAGCTCGGTCAGCCGCTGCGCCTCGAGGGTCATCCCGTCGACGAGCCGCGCGCCGAGGTCACTGATGCCGAGGCTCTCCAGGGCGGCCCAGGCCCGCTCCCTGGCCGCCGCCGCCTGGGGTCTCCACAGCGATCCGACTACCCACTGACCCGGGTCGCGCAGGCAGGCGGCGGCCACGTTATCGACCGCCGTCCGTCCGTGGGCGAGGCGAACCGTCTGCCACGTCCTGGCCACTCCAGAGCGGGCCCTGCGCATGGCGGACCATCCGGTCACGTCCTGCCCGTCGATCCGCACGCTGCCGGAATCGGCCCGGACGGAGCCCGCGAGCAGGTTGAACAGGGTCGACTTGCCGGCTCCGTTGAAGCCGCACAGGCCGTACAGGCCCCGGCGGGGAACCTCGAGGGACACCGAGTCGACCGCCACGACCCCGCCGTAGCTCTTCGTGACGTCGTAGCACGCCAGCACCACGGGAGCGCCGACGCCGAGCGTCCCCGGCGCCGTCCCTGAGCCGTCGGCCGCGGCTGCCTCAGGCGGCGTTTCTGGCACCGTTCCCGCCTCCTCCCGGCCGGAACCGTCCGGCGCTCCACGACCGGAGGGACTCGGCCCAGCGGTCCGTCCTGCGGCCGAGGAGCCGGGCCACCGCCCCCGCTACCCCGTCGGGCTCCACGAGGAGGATGACCAGCAGCGCGATTCCCTCGATGATGCCGATGTTCGTGCTGATGAACGACGTGCTCGTGGTCAGGTACTCGATGACGATGGCCCCGAGGATCGCGCCGACGACGCTCTTGCGCCCGGCCACGAACAGCATCAGGAGCAGCGTGATCTCGGCGGTCTCGCTGAGCACGTCGGGTGTGACCAGTCCCTGGGCGCTGACGAGGACCGCGCCGCCGACGGCGGCGAGGACCGACCCGAGGACGAACACCTCCAGGCGGCGCTGCCGGAGGCTTACCCCGATGGACTCGCCGAGCCGCTCGTCGGAGGCCATGGCCATGAGCTGGAGGCCGACCCCGGAACGTATCACCCGGAGCACGAGCCCTGCCGCGAGACCGAGCAACAGCACCGAGATGATCCCGGACCTGACGAGAGTCGACTCGTAGTCCGGCCCGTTCCAGAACGGCAGCACGCCGTCGATGCCGGAGAACGAGCCGAGCCAGCCGGAGTCCGTCGCCAGCTGGTAGACGAACAGCGGGAGGAGCAGGGTCGCAAGCGCGAGCGCCAGTCCTGGCGCCCTGGTCACGACCGCCCCCATCAGGAGCGAGGCCACCGCGGCGAGCGCGATCACGGCGAGCAGGCTCTCGAGCGAGCTGAAGCCGTACTTCGTCTCGAGGACGCCTGTCCCGTAGGCGCCGACGCCCATGAACACAGACTGGCTGAAGGCCAGCTGCCGGCTGTAGCCGAGTTGCAGGACCATCCCGACGGTCACCACCGCGTAGGCAACGCCGGTGGTCACCGTGAGGCCGAGATAGGAGCCGTTCATCGCGGCAAGGATGAGCCCGCCGAGGACGGTGATCACGACGGTGGCGGTGAGGGGGACGGGGTCATGGCGGCGTACCCGGTGCGCGGCCGCCCCCGGTGCCGCGGGCGGCCCGGCGGAGGAGGCAGCCGTGGCGGCCGGACCCGTCGCCGCCGACGAGTCGATCGTGCCGCGATCCGCCGCGGCCGGTTCTGACATGGCGGGTGCCTCCCTTCCCTACGCAGGCTCCGCGCCGAGCCCCAGGACTTCGGGCCGGAGGATGATGATGCCGAACAGGATGGCGTAGAGCAGGACGTCGTTGTAGGTGGTGCTGACATAGCCGCCGAGCATGGCCTCGGTGACGCCGATCGCCAGGCCGGCCAGCACGGCGCGGCCAGGTTTCCTGAACGCCGCGAACCCCGCGGCGACGACCCCGATCAGGCTGATCGTGGGGCCGCTCAGGTAGGTGAACCCGGTGAGCGGGGACTCGACGACGCCGAAGAGGGCGGCGAGCGCCGCTGTCATGATGAAGATCCGCCGCCGGAACATGGCGCTGTCGATGCCGACGATCCGCGAGCCGAGGACGCTCTCGCCGCAGGCGCTCGCCGCCCGCCCGGACACCGTGAAGCGCAGGTAGGCCCACAGGATGAGCCCGCTCACGATGGCGAGCGCGATCACCAGGACGCCGGCGCGCTGCACATGGACGTCGCCGATGGCGAGGGCCGGCCCCGGCCAGATCGCCGGCGCGCTGTAGACGTCCGTCCCGAAGACCGCCCTGGCCGCCCCCTCGAGTATCAGGGAGAGCCCGAACGTGTAGAAGAAGACGCCCACGATGCCGTGCGCGCCCAAGCCGCGGTCGAAGGCGATGTGCAGCACGACCCGGTCGAAGATCCAGGCGATGAGCCCGACGGCCGCCAGGACGACCACGACGCCGGCGGCGAACGGCAGGTGATCGGTCTGCACCAGCCGCGCGGTGCCGATGGCCCCGAGCATGGCGAAGTCGCCCACCGCCAGGTTCAGCACGTTGCACACCCGGAACCACACCGCCAGGCAGGCACCGAAGATCCCGTAGATGGCCCCGGACGTGAGACCCGCGGCGAGGAGGTTGAGGAACTCGCTCACGGCGATGTGACCTCCGGCCCCCCCACGAGGCCCTTGTACATGCGCACGACCCGGTCGGCGACCAGGATGGCGTGCGCCGGGTTCTCCTCGACGAGCAGGATGGTCATGTCGGTCGCGGTCATCTCGCCGAGCCAGTCGTAGACCCGGCGGGCCACGGCCTCGGCGAGGCCGAGGCAGGGCTCGTCGAGCAGCAGGATCCGCGGCGCGGCCGCCATCGCCCTGGCGAGGGCGACCATCTGCTGCTGGCCGCCCGACAGCGTGCCCGCCTTCTGCTCGAGCAGCCGCCCTAGCTCGGGGAACATGTCGATGACCCCGGAGACGTCGTCCCACGCCTGGCTGGCGCGGAGCCGCCGGGTCCGGCTGTAGCTGCCGAGCATGATGTTGTCCCGCGTCGTCAGCTCGGGGTAGAGGTGGCGCCGCTCGGGGACGAGGACCAGGCCGGCCAGGACCGCGGCCCTGGGGTTGCCGACCGGGAGCGCCTCACCGAACACCCGGACCGTGCCGCCGCGGCGGACGAGGCCGGCGACGGCGGTGACCAGGCTCGACTTCCCGTGACCGTTGGGGCCGATGACGGCGACGCACTCGCCGGCGCGGACGGAGAACGTCACCGACTCGACGGCCACGAACTTGCCGTAGCTGACGGAAACGCTGTCGACCTCCAGGGCCGCGCCGCCTGGCGGCACCCGTCAGTTCCCCACGTGCGGCAGGACGTTGAAGGACCCGTCGGCGCCCACGGTCACCACTGCCGAGTAGATCTGGGTGATGTTCGCGTAGTTGGACGGCGACCGCTGCCAGTAGTAGGCCTGGATACCGCCGGTGACCAGCGCCTGATGCGCGAGGGCGTTCTTCACGGCATCAGGCGAGGTCGACTTGGCCGACTCGATGGCGGCGGTCAGCTCCCTGCCGGTGTCCCAGCCCTCGCCGCCCTCGGAGATGTCGTTGGCCGAGCCAAGGCCGGCCGCCTTCATGGCCGCGATGTACGCCCTGGTGTCCGCCAGCGCGGGCGCGCTCGTCGAGTTGGACGGGATGGCGCTCAGCACGTTCTCCGGCGTGCCGATCATGTAGACGTCCTGCATGGCCGTCGCGCCGCCCACGGCGTTGACGAACGTCGACGTGGCGCATCCGGAGCACTCGCTGATCGGGATGGTCGGGTTCTGCGCCCGGACCGCCTTGATGAACGTGATCGTATCGGGACCTGGGATCAGCCCGAGGACGATGATCTGCGGGTTGGCTTTCAGCAGGTTGAGGACCTGCGGCGTGTCATCCGTCGCTCCCGGGTTGGTGATCTGCGAGGCCACGACGCTGTACCCGTTCTGGCTCGCGAGGCTCTGCACGTACTGCGTGTTGCCGAGACCGCCGGGGGCGTTGTCCTCGATGACCGCCACGCGCGTGTAATGCCGGGGGACGATGAGCTGGGTGACGGTGGCCAGGTCATCGGCGAAGAAGACGTTGCCGATCCCGGGGAACGCGTAGGAGGTCAGGTTGGCGGCGCTGATGCCCTGCCCCGCCCAGCCCGACTGCCAGCCGAGCGTGACCTCCTTCAGCTGGTTGGCGATCGGCACCGCGGCGCTGGCGGTCGCCGTCTCCTCAGGGCCGAAGATGAAGTTCGCGTGGACCTGGGTCACGCACTTGCGGACGAGAGCCGCGGCCGTGGCCGGGTCGGAGGCGTCGTTCTCCTGCACGAGGGTGATCTTGTGGCCGAGCACGCCGCCGGCCTTGTTGACCATGGCCGCCCAGGCGGTCGCCCCGAGCTCGTCGTTGTCACCGAGCTGGGCGAAGGGGCCTGACGTCGCGGCGATCTCGCAGACGGTCAGGGGAGTGCCGGACGCGGCGGACGCGGCGCTGCTGCCGCCGCCCGAACTGCACCCGGCCGCCAGGCCGGCGGCGAGGACCGCGCCGGCCGCGGCGCTACCCAGGACTCTTAGCCGGCGGGAAAGATGTGTGGAAGTGACCCGGGTATCGTCCATCAAAGCCCCCTATGGCTTCGTTCAGGACTGCCGTCCGACATGCACCAGCAATGCAAGATGTATACCGAACGCTTAATAAAGCGTCAACACCGTGACGAGGTCGGAAATTGTGATGCATGTGGTCTGTGTGAAAGGAGAGGCGGGAGCTAACGTCGCGGCAACAGGTACGTCCGGGCGGCACCAGGCCGGTAGCCCGTCAGGGAAGCCTTGACGCGGCATGGCCGTCAGGAATACCTTGACGCCATGACTGGATCTCAGAGCTCGACGGCGGACGCCAGCCGGGTGGACAGCGTGTGCTGCTCGTTCTGCCTCAAGGACAAAGACTCAGTTGCCAAGCTGGTCGCGGGGCTCGGCGTCTACATCTGCAACGAATGCGTGGAGCTGTGCAGCCTCATCATCGCTGAGGATCCGGCGCCCCGGGTCGGCGGCTGGGACGAGCAGCCCGACGACGCGCTGCTCGCGAACCTGGGGCGGCTCCAGGCGGTGGTGTCCCAGGTCGACGCCGCCCTGCACAACCACGTCGGCATGCTGCGCGACCGGGGTGTCAGCTGGACTCGCGTCGGCGAGGCGCTCGGCGTGTCGAAGCAGGCGGCGTGGGAGCGGTTCTCCGGGGAGGACTGACCGCGGACTGGCCGGCGCCGGCCCGCTTCAGGAGGGCGGCGGCTCGCCGTCCTCGCGCTCGGCGGCTTCGTGGTTCTGCCCGCTGATCATGGCGGTGACTTCCCGCGTCAGGCCAATCGACGGGCCGCCGATCAGCTCCCACGCCCGGGCGATCCCGATCAGGAAGCAGACGATCACCAGGACCGCGATCTGGTTCACGTTGCCGGAGCCGGCTGGCTGGGCGATGATCTGCACCCCCGTGATCATCTGGACGACGAACACGACCACCAGCCCGAGCAGGAACGCCGCGTCGCGCGCCGTGGCCCAGCGGGCGTGGCGCACGCGCCACAGTGACAGCAGCGCGGCCGCCACGAACATGAGGCCGAGGAACCCGACGATCACCGCGGTCAACCCGATCTTCCGGCCGGGAATCAGTGCGAACAGCGAGATGACGAGCGCGTTGAGGAAGGCGGTCAGCGCCGCGGACGCGCGTACGCGGTGCAGCTGGGCCTCGTGGCCCTGCCGCGCCAGCCGCGGCGCGGAGACCGAGATCGCGACGAACAGCAGTCCGATCAGCGCGCCGGCGACCCCGCCGCCCGCCAGGAAGAAGTCATGGATCTCCTCAGGTACCACCCGACGATCTTCCCAGCCCCCGCCCGTCTCGGCCAGCAACCCCGAAGATCTCGCCAGGGCGGGACCTGAGTCACCACGAGTCCGTTCGGGATAACTGAATTTTCGACTCCGCGATGTAGCGGTTGATGATGGAGTCGACGTCCGGATCCGGGGTCAGCCCGAGCCGGGCGGCGCGGTCCGCCTGCACGCGGGCGGGCCAGCCGAGCACGATCTTGGCGACCACCGGGTCTTCGACCCAGTCGATGAGGGCGCTGACCTCGGGGCCGGCGATCCGTTCCAGGGCGGCGGCCATCTCGGCGGCGGTCGTCGTGAGGCACGGCATGGTGACGGCCGTGTTGTCACCCCACTCCTCGTCGGTGGCGGTGGCCGCGCGGATCAGCGCGGCGACGGCCTTGGCGGGGGAGGCGAGCGCGGCCTCCGTCTCCGGCGGGACAGGGACGACCGAGCGGACTCCCGCCAGCGGTTCCCTGATGATGCCGGACAGGAAGCTGGACGCGGCCGTGTTGGGGCGGCCGGCGCGGACCGAGACCGTCGCCAGCCTCATCGCGCGGCCGTGCAGGAAGCCCTTGCGGGTGTAGTCGGCGAGCAGCAGCTCGAGCATCGCCTTCTGCGTGCCGTAGCTGGTCTGCGGGTTGGGCGGCGTCTGATCCACGATCACCGGCGGCATCGGGTGCTCCGCGGAGCCGCCGAACACCGCGTACGAGCTGGTGAACACCACCACCGGCGCGGTGCCGAGCGTCCGGCAGGCCGCCAGCACCACCTCGGTGCCGCGCAGGTTCGCGCTCAGGCCCAGGTCGAAGTCGGCCTCGGACTCGCCGCTGACCGCGGCGGCCAGGTGGAAGATCACGTCGGCCCCGGCGAGCATCTCCGGGGTCACTTCGGTGATCTCGCTGCGGATCGCCGTCACCCGGTCGTCGGCGGCCAGGTCGTCAGGGACCGGAACCCGGTCGATAAGCGTCACCGTGGACAGCGGCTGCGGCGGCGCGCCCGCCGCGCTCAGCTCGCCCGCTTTCAGCAGTTCCCGAGCCAGCCGCGCCCCGACGAACCCGGCGCCGCCGGTCACCACAATCCGCACCATGGCACCTCCGCGGTCGAGCCTAGCCATAAGGTGGGTGAGTCGCGTAGCCAGATGAGGGAGAGCGATATGCACGCAGGCAAGCCGGAGGTCGACTTCCCCGGGGGCGAGCCGCCCGCGAAGCTGGAGATCACCGACATCTGGGAGGGCGAGGGCAAGGTCGCAAGCGCCGGCGACACCGTCCAGGTGCACTACGTCGGGGTCGCCTACTCAACCGGCGAGGAGTTCGACGCGAGCTGGAATCGCGGCGAGCCGCTAAGCTTCCGGCTGGGCGCCGGGCAGGTCATCGCGGGCTGGGACCAGGGCATCCAGGGAATGAAGGTCGGTGGCCGACGGCAGCTGATCATCCCGCCCGACCTGGCCTACGGCAACCGCGGCGCCGGGAACAGGATCAAGCCGGGCGAGACGCTCATCTTCGTCTGCGACCTCGTGTCCGCCTAGAGTCGCGGGGGTCGCGCCGCAGGATCGCCTAGGCGGTCTTGCGCGCGACCCCGGACCACAATGTGTCCGTGGCGGAGGCCTCCAACTCGGATCGCGGACGCCATTGCGACACCTGAACGAGCCCGGGTTCCACCAGGTCCAGCCCGGTGAAGAAGCGCGCGACCTCCTCGCGGTTTCGCAGCGTGATTTTCTCGCTGGACCGCTCGTTGTAAGCGCGGGCGAACGCCGCGAGTTCCTCGGGGAAGATGTCGCTCGCCACTTGCGAAAGAACCAGGAAACTTCCCGGCGGAACGGCATCCATCAGGGAATTAACGATTTCGTAAGGATGGTCGTCGTCGGAAACGAACTGCACTATCGCGAGGAGCATGACGGCGATCGGCTGGGTGAAGTCCAGCGTACGCGCGGCCTCGGCGAGGATCGTTCCCGGATCGCGCAGGTCGGCCTCGATGTAGTTGGTCACGCCCGGTGCGCTGCTGGTCAGCAGCGCCTGGGCGTGCAGCATGACCACCGGGTCGTTGTCCACGTAGACGACGTGGGACTCGGCCGCGGTCTTCTGCGCGACCTCATGTGTGTTGTTCGCCGACGGCAGCCCGGTCCCGATGTCGAGGAACTGCCTGATGCCCTTATCCCCGGCCAGGTACTCGACCGTGCGGGCCAGGAACGCGCGGTTGGCGCGGACCGAGGAGATCGTGGAGGGAAAGGCCTCCAGGCCCGCCGCCGCCGCCGCCCGGTCGGCCGGGTAGTTGTCCTTGCCGCCCAGCCAGACGTCATAAATGCGAGCGGGGTGCGCTACGGCGGTATTCAGCCGACGAAGCAATTCCTCGCCGTTGGACGACTCGCCGGTCATGAATCTCCTCAGCGTCTTGATTTCCGGCCGTTCGAAACACCCAGCAGCATATACCGCCCGCATTGCCCGATAGGCTCCCGGTGCGGGCCCGGGGCTAGACGCTGTTGTTCGCCGCGGCGGTCTGCAGCGGCGCCTTCGCCGTGTCCGGCGGCAGCGTCGCCGGGTTGACGAACGTGCTGCCGCCGGGCCCGGCTTCCACCGCCTCGTGCAGCGCGCTGCCCTTCAGGTACTGCGACCAGGACAGGAACCACATCGTCCAGCCGTTGTCCCAGGTGCCGCCCCGCGGGCTGCCGCCGATCGTGATCGGGTCGCCGGGCACCGCGAGGTTGTAATAGGTCTCGGCGTTGGCGGGGGCCAGGTTCACGCAGCCGTGGCTCACGTTCTCAAAGCCCTGCTCACCGACCGACCAGTAGGCGTCGTGGTAGTAGTCGCCGCTGAACGTGAACCGCACCGACCACGGCACCGACAGGTCGTACCCGGGGCCTTTCATCTCGACCGGGTTCGCCTTCTCGATCGTCAGGTAGCTGCCGTCTGGGGTGTCGTCGCCCGGCTTGCCCGAGCTGATCGGCCAGTCATACGCGAGCTTGCCGTCGACGTAGATCTTCGTCCGGTGCGCCCGGGTGCTCGCGACCGCGATCACCGACTGGCCGATGCCGAACGTCTGGGTCAGCGTGTGGTGCCCGTAGACGCCTGGCGCGCCCTCGACCCCGTTGAGGTGCCCGGTGAAGCTCACTGTCGTCCCGGCCGGCCAGTAGTCGCGGGGCCGGAAGTAGGCGCAGGTGGCGGCCATGTTGCAGGGATAGTCCCAGTACCAGGAGCCGATCACCGGCTTCGAGGTGCTGACCTGCAGCGCGCGCTCGACCGCGGCCCTGTTCGTGATCCGCTGGCTGAAGTACAAGATGATCGGCATCCCGACGCCGTAGCTCTGGCCAGCTCCCTCGAGGATCTCGGTGGTGAACGTCGAGGCCGGCGTCAATGTGCGGAACGCGGCTGTCTTCGTCACCGTGCTCCCGTTGCTCGCGGCGGCGGTCACGGTCACCGAGTAGGACTGCGACACGTCGAGCGCCCACGTGCTGTGCCAGCTCGTGTTCCCGGCCGAGTAGCCGCCAGTGACGGGATCGCCCGCGGTGTGCACGCTGACGTTCTTGAGCGTGCCGCCCGACGCGGTGACCGTGATGCCCTTCGACGGGTCGGCGCCGCGGCTGCCGTTGCCCGGCGTGATCGTCACGGCGGGCCCGGCCGGCGT
>NZ_JBARCR010000251.1:0-9009 GCF_049794275.1 Trebonia sp. | reverse complement strand
TTCCTGAGGCGCTCACCGCCCTGACGGGCGCGTTCGACGAGATCTCGGAGGAGATCGAGCTCGAGAACCTCCTCCCCGACGTCGTCCGTCTCGCCGCCAGGACCGGCGACCTGGAGCTGGCCCAGTCCCTCGCGGGCCAGGCCGCCAAGCTCGCCAAGGGCTCGGAGATTCCGCACCGGCAGGCGAACGCGCTGTACTGCGAGGGCCTGCTCGATCATGACGCGGGCCGCTTGCTCACCGCCGCCGAGCGCTATCAGGACGCCAGCCGTCCGCTGCTCGCGGCGAAGGCGTACGAGGCCGCCGCCGCGGAGTTCCTCCGCGCCGATGACCGCGGCCGGGCCAGGGAGGCCTTCGTCCAGGCCGTCGAGGCGTACACCTCCATCGGCGCCGCCGCCGACGTCGCCAGGCTGCGCGCGGCGTTCCGGGCGCACGGCATCCACCGGGGGCCGCACTCCAGGCACCGGCGGGCGGTCAGCGGCTGGGACAGCCTCACCGATACCGAGGTCAAGGTCGCCGGGATGGTGGCCGAGGGGCAGTCGAACCCGGAGATCGCCGCCAAGCTCATGCTGTCCAGGCGGACCGTGTCGACCCACGTCTCGCACATCTTGAAGAAGCTCGGCGTGGCCTCGCGGACCGACATCGCCAGGGAATCGGCGCTGCGCACCGTATCGCCGCGGTAAGCCGTCATGAAAGAGCGCGGACAGGCCCCGTAGGGGGCGTACGGCCCGTCCCCACGTCTAACTTGTCGCGGTGGCCGCTTACGGGCCTGCCGTTACCGCAGGGGTTCAGCCGATGCTGCCCGCAGCCGGGCTACCGATCCGGCTGCGACCAGGGCTGACCCGGCGGCCATCCTCGGCCTGCGCCGCTGCACGGCCCGGGCCGCCCGCAGGACGCTATACACGACGTTCGGGGCTTCCATCGCGATCGCGAGCACCGTCAGCCGCCGCGGGTGGCGCACGCGCCACGGCACGCTGATGACCATCCCCGCTACCGGGGAAACAAGTTCGTACCGGCGGAGGAACCGCGATAGCCGGCGGGCTGTGGGTGTTTCCGTCCCGGCGGTAGCCGGGGTCTGTGTGCCAGGCTTGCGCATCAGGTCAATTTGCTGCCGGATGTTCTCTTGCACCTCGGCCGGGGTCGGCGCTTCCGTGCCAAGGCCCCACGCCACCAGCCCGAAGCCAGCAGCGCCTGCCCACTCTGCCAGGGCCCGCTGCCGGCGCCCGGCGGCCCAGTGCCCGGCCCCGGCGGCGGCCTGGGTAGCAACGGGGGCGACAGCTTGCACCCATCCGAGCGTCCTCGAGGGCCTGCCCCCGTCCAGAAGGCGCACAAGGGTGCGGTAGGGCGACGGGGCCTTGCTGTCATCACGAGCCATCCCGGCATTGTCGCCCAGGGGGCGCGAGTGTGCCAGGCTCCCGGGCTGCCGCCACCCCGGACGTTGCCGCCCGGCCGGGCCAGGGCGCCGATGCCCAGGTCCGGCGACCTCCGCGCCGGCACCCCGCCGCTCATCTGCTCAACCGGGATCTCCTGGCAGAGCTGCCAGGCCCGTGCCACCTCCTGCTCCCCCGTGCGGAACTACCTTGCACCGGCGACCCAAGCTCAAACCCTGCCGATCCCGTCAACCTGGTTACAGACGTTGAAAGGCGTGGGTCCACTGCGGCCGGGGCCGGCAAGGATCTCAGCCGCGGCGCTCAGCATGATCACGAAGGAAAAATCTCCTATGCGCGCATTTTTCTTTCGTGATCATGAAATCAGCAGGCTCGGGCCGGCCGGCGCGGAGCCGCTGACGGTGGGCGTGCGAGGCGCGGGGTCATGAAAAAGCGCGCCCCGCGGTGACCGCGTCGTCCGCAACAGCGGTCACCGGGGGCGCGTGTGGGGACAGGTCCCGTAGGGGGCGTACGGCCCCGTCCCCACGTCTAACCCAGCACCGCCCCGTCAGCGGCGGTGTGGTCGTCATGGAACAGCAGCGTGAAGTACACGGCCTTGCCGCCCGGAGTCCGGTAAAAACCCCACTCGGCCGCCAGGGTGGCGACTAGCATGAGGCCACGTCCTGTCTCGGCGTCGCCGGGGGCGACGGACACCACAGGGAAGGAACGCGACGTGTCATACACGTCCACCCGCAGTCGGCCGCGCAGGCACCTGATGCCTAGCGTGATGGTCTCGCCTGCCTCGTGGGTGATCGCGTTCGTCACGAGTTCGCTGGTGAGCAGCACCGCGGCGTCCGGGTCGACGGGGACGCCCCAGTCGCGGATCGCCGTCAGGACCTGGCTACGGGCTTCGCCCGCCGCCGCTGGCGATGCGGCCAGCCGGACGCGGCAGTGGTTCAGTTGGATAGGCGGAGAGGCCACCATCGCGTTCATCGCATGTCCTTCTTAGACCGGTTCGAGATCCGGGGGTGGGCGACCCACTCGGGCGGAGGACCGAGCGGGACGTCGCTCTCGGTGCCGGTTTCATAACAAATGCTGCTGCAAGTTGCATAGACAGACATCGGTCAGCTGACCGATTTCAGCTTGTGACGAATGAGCACGGATGAGCCTATTCGGGCATCTCGGCTGGTAGCTATGACGTCAGCGGTTGGTGAGGCTTGGCTGCATTGACAAGGCAAGCACCCGGATGTTGATCGGCTGCGCGTCCTCGAAGTTGTACATCCGCCCGTACTTCGGCCTGAGCCGGTCCATGATCCGCGGCACGGCCTCGTCGACGGCCCGCTGGCGGCCGGCCGCCCAATCGCCGACGAGACCCGCGGAAAACGCGCCGGGGCCGGCCGCTGACCGGTCGGGCTTCTCGCCCGCCGCGATCTGCCTGCCGTACAGGTACAGGGAGAAGTGGTTGTTCAGCCCGGCGAGCAGCCGTCCCCTCTCCTCCGCCCCGAGGCCGCTCAGGTAGTCGGTCAGGTAGAGGTCGGGGACAGTCTCAGGACGCGGGATCTCCTCGTTGATGAGCTCGGTGACCTCGTCCAGGTAGCCGAGGTAGAAGTCGAAGTCGGACTTCTCGCCTATGTTGCCGTGGCCGCCGGAGAACCAGTCGAACTCCAGGTCGCGCGCGAACTGCAGGTTCGGCTTGAACAGCACGAGCGGGTCCTGCCCAGCGAAGCCCCCGAACGGCAGCTGATCGATGTTGATCAAGTCCGCGGAATGCCCGATGCGCTCCTCGGCCAGCAGGAATACCGCGTGGTCTGGCGCGTGACCCGGCCGGGGCAGGCCGTGCAGCCGCAGCGTCACGCCCTCGAATTCGATGCCGCCGTCCGGCCAGCGCAGCACGTCGGTGGGCCGGGGCAGGTCACTGCCGAACCGCTCCATCCAGACGGCAGTGTGCTCGCTGGCGATCACGCGCGGGCTGGCCGCGAGTGACGTGACGAGTTTTCTCGCACCGCCGATGTGGTCCGCGTGGAAGTGCGAATAACAAAGCGCGGTTACCGGCAGGGACGTCACCGACCCGATCGCCTGCACTAGCGAATCGGCGGCGCCCAGTGGCGGATCCAGCAACAGGACGCCGCGATTGCCTACGTAGAACAGGGTGCAGTAAAAATGCCGGGAAAACCAATAGGTGCGCTCGGTGAGCCGTTGCAGAACGTATTCCTCCATGACGCTGCGCGGGAACAGATGGGAAACCCGCTGTCCTCGTCGCAGTGTCATTTCAGCGGAGGGTTCGACGTACTCGGCCGCGGTGATGGAGAGCGGTTCTTCCTGCCAGTCGCCTCGCATCACGAAGGCCATGACGTCTCCCTTGAGTCGGCTAGCGCCGATGCTCGCACACCGCGTCTGGCCGGTCAAGCGTCACTGGGCGGCCGGGCGCCGCGACGCCACGGCAGCCGGGTCAGGTGCCTGGACCGTCAAACTCGCCGTGACGGACGCCGCCGAGGAAGGCGTGCCATTCGGGCTGAGTAAATCGCAGTATCAGCCCTTCCGCATCCTTGCTGTCGCGGATACCGACGGCCCCCCCGTAAAGGCTCGCCACCTCGATGCAGTTTCCATTAGAGAAACTAAAAGAGCTCCTCACCCAGTAAGAGCCTGAACCCATTCGCCCCGACCGCTTGGCCGCGCGCCGTGCCATAGTACTCACCTCGTGGATTTGTCGTATGCGGAAATTAACTGTGGAAGATCCCCCGTGAACGGTATTACTTCGCGCTGCCTCCCGTCTGGAACGCGAGCGTGAAGTAGACCGCCTTGCCGCCAGGAGTGGCGTAAAAACCCCACTCGTCGGCCAGCGCGCCGACTATTATCAGGCCCCGGCCGGTCTCGGCGTCGGCGGGAGCGTCGGCCGGCGCGGGCATGGCGCGCGACGTGTCGTGGACATCGACGCGCAGCCGGCTGGAGGAGCACGTGACGTCGAGCATGACGGTGGGGTCGGCCTCATTCCTGACCGCGTTGGTCACCAGCTCGCTGGTGAGCAGCGCCACCACGTAGGCGTCAACCGGCACCTGCCACGCGCGGACGATCGCGCGCACCTGCGTGCGGGCTTCGGCCGCGGCTGCCAGTCCCGTGGTGAGCGGGACGTGGTGCGCGACCGGGTGGGTACTGGTCAGCATCGCGTTCATGCAGGTCGTTCCTTAGTCCGCTGGCCGTGGCTAGGCAATGCCACCGCTGCTTTCATGACAAATATTGCTGCAACTTGCATAGATAAACATCGGTCAGCTGACTTATTTAGCCGCGTGACTCTTGTGCCCTGGGAGCAAAGCGACGCACAGCGAGCAGAACCGCCGGGTCCCGGCGCGGCGGAGCGCGGTTGGACCGCGGCGAGACGGGTAACGACGCCAACATGGCGCAGGAGTCCGGCGGACGCGTGGGGGGCATCCCAGTCCAGCTGTCGCACCTGGACAAGGTTTTCTTCCCTGACGACGGGATCACCAAGGGCGACCTCGTCGCTTACTACGAGTCGATGGCGCCGCGCATGATCGGCTACCTCAAGGACCGGCCGCTGGTCATGGACCGGTACCCGGACGGCATCACCGGTCAGCGCCTCGTCCAGAAGAACGTCCCGGGGTACTTCCCCGACTGGATCACCCGCGCGGAGGTGAAGAAGCAGGGCGGCGTCGTGCGCCATGTCATCTGCGACAAGCCCGCGACCCTTGTGTACCTGGCCAACCAGGCCTGCATCGAACTGCACGTGTTCCTCAGCAGCCTGGCCGCGCTTGACCGGCCCGACCAGCTTGTGTTCGACCTCGACCCGCCGGACGAAGCCGGGTTCGACCTGGCCCGCCGCCACGCGCTCAACCTCAGGGAGATCCTCGAGAGCGACCTCGGGCTCGCCACCTTCGTCAAGACCACCGGCGGCAAGGGCCTGCACGTGCACGTGCCGCTGCGCCCCGAGGCCGACTTCGACACGGTGCGCGGCTTCGCCCGCGACGTGGCTACCCGGCTGGCCAGCCGGTTCCCCGATGAGCTGACCGTGGAGCCGCGCAAGGAGCAGCGCGGCCACCGGCTGTACCTGGACATCATGCGCAACGCCTACGCGCAAACCGTCGTCGCCCCGTACTCGGTGCGCGGCCGTCCCGGCGCCCACGTATCGACGCCCTTGTACTGGTCCGAAGTCGAGGACGCCACCCTGAACCCGGGCCAGTTCACGATGCGCACGATCGCAGCAGAACTGGAGCGCCGCGGCGACCCGTGGGCGGGGATGGCCAGGCGCCGCCGCCGCCTCCCGCGATAAGGAACCTAGTAGATAAGGTTCCGTGCTGAGCCGTAACGTTCCCGGAACGGTCGGAGCGTAGGTTGCCTCCATGGGTGAGGTGCGGCTGACCGGTAGCGGTTACCGCTGCCGGGACGAGTTACGACCGTGATCAGCTACCGGGTGGCGCTATGGGCGGCCGGGATCCTGCTGGCGGGCCTTCTCGCGGCGTTCGTGCCGCTCACGATGGCCAGCCACGATCTTCACCTGTCCGCCGCCGGCGCTACTCCCGTCATGGCCCTGGCACTGGCTGCCGCCGGGATGGTGGTGGCGAACCGTCAGTCGTCTAATCCGATCGGCTGGCTGCTGCTCGGCAGCGGGCTGGCCACGATGCTGTCGACCGATGCCGGACTCTACGTGCTGCTTGATTACCGGATCGGTCACGGTACGCTGCCGCTCGGCCCGGCGGCCGCGTTCTGGGTGTGGGCGTTGTGGCCACTCCCGTTTCTCATTGGCACCCCCGCGCTCGTGCTGTTTCCAGACGGCCAGCTGCCCACCCGCCTGTCACGATGGTCGGTGCGGATTTATGTCGCTACCAGCACACTGTGGATAGCGGGCCAGATGGCGGGGCCATCGATGCCATCGCCGGGCACCAGATCCACGTAGATGCCAGCGGCATCACGAACAACCCGGCCGGGCTGGCCGCAAGCGTTTCCAACCTCTCGTGGGTGTTCGCCGTACCGATCCCGGTGATCTGGCTGATCTGGATAGGCCACCAGATCGTCAGCTACCGCGGTGCCACCGACCAGCGGCGCGAGCAGCTCAAATGGCTCACCGGCGGAGCGGCGGCCGTGGTCGTGGGAGTGGTCGTGTCGCTGCTGGTGACGTCCTTGGGTGGTCCCGCTGCGCAGGCCGCGCTGATCATCTCCCGGCTGGCCATCGTCGCGTTCCCGGTCAGCATCGGCGTGGCCATCCTGAAGTACCGGCTGTACGAGATCGACCGGCTCATCAGCCGCACCCTGGCGTACGCGATCGTCACCGGGCTCCTGGTCGGGGTCTACGCCGGGCTGGTGCTGCTGGCCACCCAGGTGTTCCGGTTCCACAGCAGCGTGGCGGTGGCCGCCGCCACGCTGGCCGCGGCGGCGCTGTTCACCCCGGTACGGCGGCGAGTGCAGCGAGCCGTGGACCGGCGGTTCAACCGGGCCCGGTATGACGCCGGCCTGACCGTGGCCGCGTTCGCATCCAGGCTCAAGGACGCCGTGGACCTGGACTCGGTCCAGGAGGGCCTGGCCGACGTTGTGTCTCGCGCCCTGGAACCCGCCCACGTCTCGGTGTGGATCAGCCGACGCCACTGAAGCTGACTCCCGCCTCCGTCAAGCCCAGCTGCAGTAGCAGTGAGGCCAGCCTCGGACCGCCAAGGTTCCTGGCTGGGGTGAGTGTGTCCGTGCTGGCTGCGGGGTGGCCGGGGTCCGGTCCGAGGCTGTCCTCAGGGGCTCGCGGCTGCGCCGCGATGAGCGGATGCTCAGGTCATGACGCAGCGGTTTGTCACGGTTAACGATGTCCTGGACGGGCATGTCGCGCTGGACGTCGAATGCCTGGACCGGATCTACCTCAACGCCTACGTGCCGATCCTGCAGACCAGTTCCCAGGTGGTGGCGTTCCTGTCCGGGCACCTGGGATTCCCGTTCCCATCGCCGGCGCTGTTCCGGCAGATGGGAGACCGGTTCCGCCGGGCAGTGATGTCGTTCGCCGATGCCAATGACATTCCCTGGGTCAGGTTCGGTAAGGACGAGGCCAAGCTGGAGGTGATGCAGCCGCACCTGGCCCGGCAGGCATCGACCGGGCGGTCCGGGGTGGCCGCGATCGGCGTGGCCCAGGAGTTCCAGCGGGTGTGGACCGCCTATGAGGGCAAGACGTCCACCGGGACGCCGCGGTGGAACTTCGTCAAACAGGACCGGCGGGTGACCTGCTATTACTTCTACCTGTGGGATGAAGACTTCGGCCCGGCGTTCATCAAGGTCTGCGCCTACTTCCCCTATCCGGCCAAGATCTGGGTCAACGGGCACGAGTGGGCCAAACGGCAGGCCGCCCGGGCAGCGCTGGGGTTCACCGCCCTGTCCAACGGGTTCGCCTCCTGCGAGGACCCGGCTGCCTTGCAGGCGATCTGCGACCGGCTCGGACCCGGGACGATCAGCGTGTTCGCCCAGCGGTGGCTGCACCGGCTGCCGCTGCCGTTCGGCCCGAAGGACCACGACGCCGGTTACTGGTGGGAGATCTCGATGAGGCAGGTGGAGGTCTCCCGCACCATCGTCTTTGACGCTCCGCGCCATGCCCGCGGCTTCTTCGAGGCGCTGGTCGCCGACAATCTCGATATCGGCCGGCCGCATAACGTGGAGATCATCTTCGCCCGCAAGATCCGCCGCGACACCCGCGGCACCTTCCGCACCGCGATCGACCGCCGCGACAACGGCGGCGTCCTGGTCAACGTCTTCTACAAGCACTCGCGGATCAAGCAGTACCTCAAGGACGGCCGGGCAATGCGGATCGAGACCGTCGTTAACGCCCCCCGCGACCTGGGCTGCAACGCCCGCCTGCCAAACCTGGAAGAGCTGCAGGCTAAAGCCCGCGCCGCCAACCGGCGCATACTGGATGCTGAACGTGCCGGCCAGGGCACCGTCCTTGCGAGCCCAGCCTTTGAGCGGGTCGCGCGCCCCTCCGTTGACGCGGAGGGGCGGAGGGCCCCGGCGCTCCGCTTCGGCGATCCTCGGGTCATGGCCCTGGCCGGCGCCCTGTGCCAGACGCTGCTCGCCGCAACCGGCTTCACCAACAAGAACCTCCGCGTCCTGATCGCCGGGCTGCTCGGCAGCGACTACACCCCAGGGCAGATGACCTACGACCTGCGCCGGCTCCGCCTCAACGGGCTCATCTGCCGGCTCCCGCGCACCAACCGCTACACCCTGACCAGCGACGGCATCCGCATCGCCGTCTTCTACACCAAGATCTACAACCGGCTCCTCGTCCCGCTCACCGCGGCGAACCAGGCCCAGGCCCCGCCCGAACTCCGCGCCGCGCTATCAGCCATCACCCGCCACGTCGACGACTACGCCAACCGTGCGCGCCTTACCCGCGCGGCGTAAAACTTGACACAAACGTCCACAACCTCGCGACCAAAGATCGCTAGATCCTCGTCGGCCTCCGCCGCTTACAGTTCAACCAGGCTCACGCACCGCTCGAAACGCCGGAATCAGCAGGTTCCTACCGTGGCCGCCCGACCTTCAGGGGGGTGAGCTGCTCGATGTCGTGCCTGGCCCTGATCTCGGCAATCACCTGCGGGTCGGGCGGGCCGCCCTGGGCGATCTGCTTGCCGAGTTCGTCCAGGTAGTACTCATGGCCTGGCGGAGAGAC
>NZ_JBARCR010000250.1:0-14880 GCF_049794275.1 Trebonia sp. | reverse complement strand
GGCGTCCTGGCGTACGAGATCGTGCACAGCGACCACTTCTCCGGCGGGCGCGATGGGTATCCGGCCGATGTGCCAGCCCAGGGCCGGCACCGCGGTTCCGGCGGCTCCTCCGACCTCGCGCAACTCTCCGACCTGCACGACCGCGGCGTGATCAGCGACGCGGAGTTCGAGCGGGGAAAGGAGAAGATCCTGCAGTAAAGGCCGCCGCAGCGCTGTTCAGCGTGCCAGCGCCCGGGCGACCTGTGCGATGCCCTGACCCCAGGCGGTGATCTGCCCGGCGGGCAGGTACGACGCACCGGAGGATGTGTGGTCGGCCATGGGGGCGGCGACGAACCGCTCCCGGCCGGCCGGGTCGATGAAGTAGACGGCGGAGGTGTGCACGATGTCGGCGTCCGGGCTGGGCGCCTGCACCGTGATCTCGTAGCCGTTCCATACCTCGCGCAGGTCCGGGACCGGCCCAGTGAAGAAGTGCCAGTCGGGGATCGTGATCAGCCGCTGCTCGCGGGAGTAGGCCATCATGTCGGAGACCGCGGCGTGGTACTGGTTCACGTTGACGGCGGCGAACACGACCTGGCCGGCCAGCGGGCCGAGGTCGTGGTAGGCGTCGACGTACTCTTGCGAGACGATCGGGCAGATGTCGGTGCAGTGCGGGTCCATGAACTCCAGCACCACGACCTTGCCGCGCAGCGATGACAAGGACAGCGGGCGCCCGTTCTGGTCGGTGAGCGTGAACCCCGGCGCGGAGCGCGCCGGGACCGGGGACAGGCCCATCAGGTTGATCTGCGCGTCGCTGACGATGGCCGGGATTCCTGACGGGCGGGCCACCTGCGGCCCGCCGCGGGCACGCATGACGGCGAAGACCGTCACGACTGCCGCCCCGGCCAGGATCACCGCGGCCAGGCTGGCCAGGAATCCCCGCCGCTCACGCATACCCGGCAGCATAGGCCGCCGCGCGCCGGCGGGCCGCCGCAGCCGGGATGACAAGTTTGTCATCTTCGCCGCGGCTGACGCTATTCGAAGCGGATTGCCGAGGGTGCCGTCATCGTGCGGAGCAGCGGCAGCGTCAGCGTGATGACCCCGAAGGCGACCGCGAGCCCGATGCCCATGATCGTGTAGTAGTCCCGGCCGAGCTGCGGAATCGCGGTGCCGGCCGGCGCGAGCCTGAGGACCGCCATGACGGAGGTCCAGTAGGCGATGCCGGCCGCGACCACGGTGGCGGCCACCAGCGGCACCGCCGCCTCGAGCAGGACCACCCGCGACAGCACGCCCACCGGGGTGCCGCTGACCCGGAGCAGGGTGAACGGCCGCTTCCTGTCGACGAGCCCGCCGCCGACGGTGACCGCGAGGCTGCAGCCGGCCACGATCAGCGTGAGCGCGACCGCCGCGTACAGGATCTTCTCGAACGTGGCGGCCCGGGCGGTCCTGATCTGGAGCGTCTCGCCGAACGTCCGCGGCGGCGTCGGCGAGTCATCGGGGTTGCCGCCGACCCGCGGCGGCGCGTGGACGGCCAGGTAGGTGCGGACCCGCTCGAGCGTCGCGGGGCTGTTCACCGTGACGAGGACTGTCTGCACCGGCAGCGCCGTCAGGTTGCCGGTGTACGCCGGGGAAGTGGCGCCGGCGATCGGCTTGTCGCTGTAGCGCGGGTTGTCGTCGAAGAGGGCGTTCGTTCGGAAATTCAAAATCCCTTATCCCGAACGAACGGTGCTGTCTCTGACCGCCGTATTGCCCTCGCGTCAGGGTCACATGCCCGCCGCTGCCCCGATTACCGCGAGGCAGGCCGGCGTGGCGACGATCCCAGCGATGATCAGCCATGCGACTCGGTTGCCGAAGTTGAGCGTCCACCCGGCGCCGAAGCGGGCGGCGACCATGATGGCGGGATCGTCGCGGTTGACGTAGAACAGGCCGGCTTTCCACAATCGGTCGTCGTCCCGGTCGGTTCCGGTTGCCAGCGCCAGGCCGCGCACGTTGCCGTTCAGCCGCGACCCGCCCTGGCCCGAACGCGCGGCGACGGTCGCCAGCAGCACCAGGCCGGCCGCGACCGGCAGTATCGCCAGGGCCTGGACGGCGCCGGAAGGCCGGTAGACCTGCCAGATGCCCAGGGCGATCAGCAGCAGGGTGGTGTCGACCAGCGCGGCCATGATCAGCAGGGCCCGGGCGAAGGCGGCGAGGAAGCGGCGGTAGCGCAGCGTCGACGCCGCGGGATCGGCCGCCTCGATGTCGGGCCGGGAGCGGTAGATGATCAGCATGATCCCGGTCCACT
Organism: Trebonia sp.; assembly: GCF_049794275.1. Lineage (NCBI taxonomy): Bacteria > Bacillati > Actinomycetota > Actinomycetes > Streptosporangiales > Treboniaceae > Trebonia > Trebonia sp. The sequence continues at coordinate 12,620 of NZ_JBARCR010000250.1, read as the reverse complement.
GGGCTGTGACGTACAGCTGGAAGGCCACCAGCAAGGCGCTGACGGCAGACTTGGACACCCGGTGACCAGAGGTGGTGACGATGTGGGCAGGCAGGCCGGGGTAGCGCAGCGCGCCGACGGCGATGGTCGCCGCGATGACGGCCAGGGCGGGTACCAGCCAGCGCAGCGGAAAGCGGGGCGGATCGGTGCGCCAGCTGGTGTCGGTCACGACCGTCTGCCGCAGGCCCGCGAACCACTCGTCCTTGTTCTTGACCGCGGCGATCTTCCGCTGCGCGATCCGGAAGCAGCAGAAGCCCGCGGCCATTTCCGGCACCAGGATGATCCTGGTCAGCCACCATGACCCGTGGCCCGCAATCGCCACCGCGACGGCGGTACAGCAGAGGCCGATGGCCGCGGTCCGCCAGTAGTAGGCGCGCCGTTCCCGCTTGATGACCGGCGCGCCCGCCCGTGCACGGGGAACGCGGACCCCGAACGGCAGGGTCGGCCGGCTCACCGCGGGCGCCGAGCATATCGCCATCCCGACGATCAGGACGGGGAGGATCCCGGCCAGGCTCGCGGCTCTCACGGCGGGCTCCCGCTTCCGTTCCCCGCCGCTGCCGCGGCGGGGAAGGCGAAATCCGCCACGGCATCCTGGCATTCGCCGGCGATATCGGTGGCCGGCATCCCCTGGGCGGCGGCCTCGGCGAGCAGCGTCCGCAGTCGGCCCGTCCAGTCCTCGGCCCAGCCTGGATCCGGCGGTCCGCTGCTGGCGTCGCGGCGCACCACCGCGCCGGACTTCCGGCCGAGCCGCAACAGGCCCTCCTGCCGCAGCAGGTCGTAGGCCTTGTTCACGGTGTGGAAGTTGACTCCCAGGTCGACCGCCAGCTGCCGGGTGGACGGCAGCGCGGAGCCGGCCGGCTGCCGGCCGCCCGCGATCGCCTCCACGATCCGGTCCCTGATCTGCTGGTAGATAGGCACGGGACCATCTGGTTCGATGCTGAGCAGCACCACGCCTCCCGGGATCTCGGTGACCGCCGCCGCGCTCATCGCTGGCTCTCCTAGCCGTAGGCAGCGCCCCGCCCGATGGCATCTGTGCTATTAGTTGTAGAACAATTACCCAACGCTGTCAAACGCTCGCCTACGGCAGGGCGGCTTGTTGACACCTAATCCATCTGTTCTATAAGTTGTATAACAGATGCGAAGCGACTACTACCGCGCCGCTGTTCGCGACGGGCGGGGAGGTGTCAATGATGACCAGCGCCTGGTCAGCCGGGAAAGCAATCGTGTTCGGGGGCGTGGTTGCCCTGGCGATGGAGCTAGCGGCGTGTTCGTCGGCGCAGTCGCCCGGGTCCGCTGCGTCGGAGGGCACTGCCGCTGGGGGCACTGCCCCCCACGGCACTGCCGCTGAGGGCACTGCCGTGGGGGGCAGCCGGCCGGTTGTCTCCGTGCCCGGGATGTCCTGCGCGTGGCCGACGGAGCTAAGCGCGCAGACGGACAACGTAGCGTTCCCTGATGCGGCAGAGGAAATATTCGGCCAACCGATCGTGGCGTCCGCGGGCACCCGGATCGTCCTAGCGGGCCGCTTCCCTGACGCCCGCTACGTCTCGGTCCAGGTTTACACGCCTGACGGTGTCGGCGCGTCGCTGACCGATTACCGGATCGCCCCGCAGCCCGGCAGCCTGAATCCCTGGCAGCGGCAGGGCCTGCCCGGCGGCCGGTTCACGGTGACCCTGCGCTCGGATTCCGCACCGGGCCAGCCCAACACGCTGCCGCTGCCTGTCGGCACCACAAGCCAGCACACGGGTTATCTCGTCTACCGGGTCTACCTGCCGGCCGGGGGTGCGTCGGCTGTGCCGGTTCCGGTGCTGACGGTGGACCAGGGAGGCGTGTCACGCGTGCTTCCCGCCTGCCCTAGCCGCAACGCCGCCGTGACCTTCCCGGCGGTAAGCGGCTCAGGATCGAGTACAGCACCGCCGCCCGAGCTGGAGTTCTTCAAGCCCGCGCAGAGCACATTCAACAACGGGGGGCTCGCCAACGTCGACACCTCCTACCTCCTGGCCTACCTGGCCCGCCCGCCAGCGGCCGACGTCGTCGTCGTCACCGCCAAAGCGCCGACGTTCGCGCCTGGTAGCCATCCGTCGCCCTGGCCGGCCCGGGGGGAGGGCGTCCGCTACTGGTCGATGTGCGTCGGGGTGCTCATCCGCTCTGTTCCGCTCGTCGCCAACGAGTTGCCGATGGGAGGGACCGACTACGGGTGCCGGGCCGACGAGGCGACCAGGCTGAACGCGGCCGGGGATTACACCTACGTGATCGGCAGCGAATCGCAGCGGGCCGCCATCAGCCGCGTCCCCGGCGTCACCTTCCTGCCCTTCTCCACCACCCACCCGGCTGGCCCGTACCTCCTGGGCCTGCGGAACGTGCTGGTCAGCACCTCATTCGCGCACTCGCCCCAGAACGTCACGCGGGCCGAAGACCCGGCGGCCGCCGCGGCCGTCATGGGACCGTACTATCCGCGCGCGGCGGTCTGCCCGCTGTCGACCCTCACGGCCCACGGCCCGCGGGCATGCCAGGGAAACAACTCGTAAGGAAGGTGAAGAGAACGGTGCCAGCAATGCTCAGAGTGACTCACGTAACCTCCGGCGTGGAGCTCAGGCGCGGCGAGTTCGAGATCGCGGTCGACGGCAAGATCGTCGGCTCGGTTAAGCACGGTGAGACGGTCGAAACGCCGCTCGAGCCTGGACGTCACACCCTGCGGATACGGAAAGGCCGGTACTCGAGCCGAGACTGCTCCTTCGATGCGGCCGACGGTGAAATCGTCAGCTTCCGCTGTAGCGGGGCCATCTTCTGGCCGAGATACGTCGCGTCCCTGGTCAAGGCGGATCTAGGGATCTTGCTCAAGCGGGATAAGGCAGGCTGAAGTGAGCGGTGACTCCGCGGTGTATCAAGGCCTGGACGGAACAGGAGCGGCCCGAACCGGACAGGCTGCCCGGAGGCTGCCGCCGGCGCCGGGGGTGTCCGCGGCCATCGAGGTCAGCCGCCTGACCAAGGTTTTCGGCGGGCGCACCGCCGTATCCGACGTGTCGTTCAGTGTGGCGGGCGGCGAGGTGTTCGGGTTCCTGGGGCCGAACGGGGCGGGCAAGACGACGACGGTGCGGATCCTGGCCACGCTGATCTCGCCGACGTCCGGCTCGGCTTTGGTGGCGGGCATCCCGGTGGGGCCGGATGGCGCGGTGGAGATCCGGCAGCGGATCGCGGTCATGCCGGAGTCTCCGGGACTTTACCAGCGGCTGACCGTGACCGAGAACCTGGAGTACTTCGCGCGCCTGTACGGCCTGCCGCGACGATCGGCGCGGATAGCGGAGGCGCTGGCTGCGGTAGGCCTGGCCGACCGGGCGCACGACCTGGCCTGGAGCCTGTCCAAGGGCCTGCGACAGCGGGCGGCGCTGGCCAGGGCGCTGCTGAACGACCCGGCGATCATGTTCCTTGACGAGCCGACCTCGGGGCTCGACCCGGTGGCGGCGCACGAGGTGCACGGCCTGATCGCTGGGTTGCGCGACCGCGGGGTCACGGTTTTCCTTACCACCCACCGGCTGGAGGAGGCGGAGCGGCTGTGCGACCGGGTGGCGATCATGAGCACCAGCCTGCGGACCATCGGCCGGCCCGATGACCTGCGGCGGGAGCTGTTCACCACGTCGCTGGGCGTCACGGTCGCCGCCGCGCTGCGGGAGCCCAACCGGGTCTTCGGCGGCCTGCCGTCCGTGCAGGGGTGGAAAGCCGCCGGTCCGCCGGGCAGCGGCCCGGCGGACTATGCGCTGACCGTGTCGGACGTGGCGCAGGCGGCGCCTGCGGTGACCCGCGCGCTGGTCGCCGCCGGGGCCGACGTGCTGTCGATCGCCGAATCGAGGCACACGCTTGAGGACGTCTACCTCGAGCTGATCGGTGACGAAGAAGGGGGGCCCCGGTGAGCGCGAGCATCGCCCGCGTCGGCGCGGTCATCCACAAGGAACTCGCGGAGTTCCGGCGCAACCGGCTCATCGCCACCACGGCGGCCGTACTGCCGGTGGTGTTCCTGATCGGCCCCACCGCGTCGATTCTCGACATCAAGGCAGGGGCGCTGAGCGCGACGCTGGACACTCGGGTCGAGTATTCGCTGTTCCTGCCGTTGCTGGTCCCGGTGTTCGTGCCCTCGATCATGAGCGCCTACTCGGTGGTCGGGGAGCGCGAGCAGGGCACCCTGGAGCCAGTGCTGACCACGCCGATCAGGCGGGCCGAGCTGCTCATCGGCAAGGCCACGGCGATCTTCCTGCCCTCGGCCGCCCTCGGCTACGTGATCTTCGGCGTCTTCGTGGCGATCACGCAGCTCGCCGCCAGCCCGCCGGTAGCCGCTGCGGTGCGGCACGCTCCGCAGTTGCCCGCCGCGCTGGTGTTCATCCCGCTGCTGGCCGCCTGGGCGATCTGGGTCGGCCTGGCGATCTCGGCTCGAGTCAGCGACACCCGCGTTGCGCAGCAGCTGTCCATCCTGGGTAGCCTGCCCCCGGTGGCGCTGGCCGCGTTGATGCAGTTCAAGGTGATAAGCCCAACGTTTGGCCTGGTCGCTGCCCTGGCCGGCGGCCTGCTGGCCGTTGACTGCGCCGCTTGCCTGGCGGTGGCCCGGCTATTCGACCGCGAGCGCCTCATCACCGGGACCAGGCCCGGCAGGCTCAACGAGAAGGAGACTTAAGGTGTAGGCAACGCTCAAGGTGACGCATAAAGTAATCGGCGCTGAGGTCCGCCGTGGCACGTTCGATGTCTTGGTTTGACGGTAGGCGTGCCAGGTCGCGCGACGCACATCCCCGAGCTGATGCACAGACCGGTATCGACCCGGACCCGCCAGGTCACGGGTTGCCCCCCTCAACTGTGGACCGTACGTCCGGAACGAGCCCCTAGACCATCCCCCTGACGGTCAGAAGGAGCTAACTCTCGCGCGCCAGCGGCAGGTGCTACTCGAAGCGGACGTTGCCGGGGGATGTCATGCGGCGCAGCAGCGGCAGCGTTACCACGATCACGCCGAAGGCGACGGCCAGGCCGATGCCCATCAGCGCGTAATAGTCCGACCCGAGCTGCGGGATCGCCGTCCCGGCCGGCGCGAGCCGGACGAACGCCAGGATCGACGTCCCGTAGGCGATCCCCGCGGCCACCACGGTGGCGGCCAGCAAGGGGACTGCCGCTTCCAGCATGACGACGCGGGACAGCACGCCGACCTGGGTGCCGCTCACCCGCAGCAGGGTGAACGGGCGCTTGCGGTCGACCAGCCCGCCGCCGACCGCGACCGCGAGGCTGCACCCGGCCACGATCAGGGTGAGCGCGACGGCGGCGTACACGATCTTCTCGAGCGTGGCCGCGCGGTCGAGCCGTATCTGGAGCGTCTCGCCGAACGTCCGCGGCGGCGTCGGCGCCGAACCCTGGCCGCCGGCCGGCTGCGGCGCGGTGTTGACGGTCAGGTACGTGCGGACCCGCTCCAGCGTGGCCGGGCTGTTGACCCGGACCATGACTGTCTGCAGCGGCAGGCTGGACAGGTTGCCCGTATAGGCGGTGTTGGCCGAGTCGACGAACGGCTTGGTGTTGTACATCGGGTTGTCGTCGAACAGGCCGGAGTCGCTCGCCTGTACGGCCCGCAGGCCCGGTGCGCACTGGCCGAGCACCGCGAGCTCGCGCATCACCGCGCAGCTGACCGCTGTGTCACCCGGTCCGAGGCCCGGCCCGACGCTCCCGTTTCCGCCCGCCAGCGAATACAGCGGGTACACCGTGGCGCCCGGGATCGCGCTCAGCCCGCTGATCAGCTGTGCCCCCGCGTGCGGGTCGAGTCCCACCGGGGCAAGCAGCACGTTGCTGAGTGACGCGTTGGCCGGGCTCGCTTCCGTCGAGTTCACCGCGGGCACCAGGGTGCCCACCATCGTGCCGAGGAAAACGGCGAGCACGAGTCCGGTCACCGCGCGGAAGGCTGTCTTCGGGTTGTCGGCAAGCCGCCGGGTCGCCAGCAGGGCCGACGATCCAGGGGTGAGCCGGCCGAACAGCCGTGACGCGGCCGAGGTGAGCCACGGGCCGGCGATCACCAGGCCGATCATCGTGAGCAGCAGGCCCGGGTAGGCCGGCGCGCCGATCGACGCGTGCGTGGTCTTCGACAGCCCGTACACGTACAGCCCCACGCCCGCCACCAGGACGCTCAGCCGCCAGAAGGTCGGCGGCTTCCGCTTGGCGCGCCGGCTGACGCCAAGCGGCGAGATCTGCACCCGGCGCAGCGACAGCAGCGCGGCGATGGCCGCGACGACCGGGACGCCGACGAGTATCCCGAGGTATCCCCAGCTGGTCGGCGTCAGGTCCGACTCGAAGTACCGCGTGCCGACCAGCGCCGCGTCGGCGAGCGCCGGCCGCACCAGCAGGAACACCGCGATCCCCAGCACAGCCCCGCAGAACGCGCTCACCACCGATTCGACCGACGCGATCACCCGGATGTCGCCGGGTGTCCCGCCGACCAGGCGGAGCGCGGCGAACCGCTCCTCGCGCCGGTCGGCGGCGAGCCGGGTGGCGGTGCTGATCAGCACCAGCATGGGGAACAGCACGGCGAGTACGCCGATCCCGAACGCGTAGCGGAAGAACGGGGTGAACACCTCGGACGCCGGCGCGGTCGAGATGGAGGTGACCCACTGGGTGCCAGGGACCGGGCCCCCCTTGCTGGCTGCGGGGCTGCCGGGGAGCGCGGTGAGCTCGGCCGGCGTGTACCCGATGTAGATCACCAGGTCGTTGGCCCCGTTGAGCGCGGCGTCGCCGATCGTTCCCGCCAGGTGTCCGGGGAAGCGGTCGCCCAGCTCGTCGGCGGGCACCGTCGCCAGCAAGGCGGCCAGCGCCGGCGAGGCGTAGTACTCACCGGGCGCCGGGAGCCTCGTGATACCGGGCGGCACCGGCGCGCCGGCGCCCAGCGGCGCGACGTCCAGCCGGGTGATCGTCTGGCCCTGGTAGAAGTCCACGCTGTCGTTCCACAGCTCGCCGTGCGACGGCAGCGGCGAGGGCACCGGCTGGCCTGTCGTGCAGGACCAGCAGGCCTGGCTGGCATTGGCCTGGAAGGCGTGGTACTCGGCGAGCACGCCGAGCAGCAGCGCGACGCCGACCGCGACCGCCGCGGCGGTGATCACGAGGCGGACCATCGCCTCCCGGCCGCTGCGCAGGGTGAGCTGCAGGCCGAGGCGTACCATCACCGGGCCGCCTTCGCCGCCGCGACCTGGTCGGCGACCTCGCCGAGGTCTCCCGACACCAGCCCGTCGCGCACCATCAGCACGCGGTCAGCGTACGCGGCGACCCGGGTGTCGTGCGTGACGATAACCACCGTGGCGCCCGCCTCGCGGGCCAGCCCGGTCAGCAGGTCCATGACCTTCTCGCCGGTCAGCGAGTCCAGCGAGCCGGTCGGCTCGTCCGCGAAGATCACCGTCGGGGCCAGCGCGAGCGCCCTGGCGACCGCCACCCGTTGCGCCTCGCCGCCGGACAGCTCGCCGGTCCTGTTGGCGATCTTGTCCCCGATGCCCAGCCGGTCCAGCCAGGTCTCGGCGGTCGTGTACGCGGCGTGCCGCCGCATGCGGTTGAGCAGCAGCGGCAGCGCCACGTTGTCCGTCGTGGTGAGCTCGGGCACGAGCTGCCCGAACTGGAACACGAAGCCGAACGCGGTCCTGCGCAGCTTCGTGCGCTCGTTTTCGCCTAGCGTGTCGAGGCGCCGCCCGTCGAACCACACCTCGCCTTGGTCGGGTGCGAAGATGCCGGCCAGGCAGTGCAGCAGGGTTGACTTGCCGGATCCGCTCGGCCCCATGATCGCCAGGATCTCGCCCGGGCTGACGGTGACGCTCGCGCCGCGCAGGGCCGGGGTCCGGCCGAAGGATTTGATGACATCGCGGGCCTCGATCAGATACGGCCGCGTCGCGACAGGACTGTTCATCGCTCTCCTTCGCCTGAGGCGGAACCCCGAAGACCACTCATCCGCGAATATACACTGAGTGTATACGCTACGCAAGTAATAGTCGGAACGGGCCCGTGGTGACCGCGGCCCGTGGTGACTGCGGAACGCCATGTCAGTGGCCGTGTCAGGGGCGTGACAGGCGGCTGTCAGCCCCGACGGCGACGGTGGACGCATGAGAACTTCGGATATCGCAGTTTCGGGACTTCGGAAGGCCTTCGGGGACAAGGTCGTGCTCGACGGCATCGACTTCGACGTCGCCGCGGGATCGGTTTTCTCCATGCTCGGCCCGAACGGCGCGGGCAAGACGACCACGGTGAACGTCCTGACGACATTGCTGAAGGCCGACGCGGGAACGGTGCGCGTCGGCGGCCGCGACGTGGCGACCGAGACCAAAGAGGTGCGCGCGGCCATCGGCGTGACCGGTCAGTTCGCCGCGGTGGACGAGCTGCTGACGGGCCGGGAGAACCTGCGGCTGATGGCGGACCTGAAGCGGGTGCGCTCCGCTGGCCAGGTGGTCAACGGGCTGCTGGAGCGGTTCGACCTGACGGAATCGGCGGACAAGCTGGCGTCCACCTACTCCGGTGGCATGCGCCGGAAGCTGGACCTGGCGATGACGCTGGTCGGCAGCCCGCGGATCATCTTCCTCGACGAGCCGACCACCGGGCTGGACCCGCGCAGCAGGCGCACGATGTGGCAGATCGTCCGCGAGCTGGTAGCCGACGGCACCACCATCTTCCTCACCACCCAGTACCTCGAGGAAGCCGACCACCTCGCCGACCGGATCGCGGTGCTCGACCAGGGCCGCCTGGTCGCCCAGGGCAGCCCGGGGGAGCTCAAGCGCCAGATCCCCGGCAGTCACGTCCGGCTCCGGTTCACCAGCGTCCGCGAACTCGACGCGGCGGCGCGGCTCCTGGCCGGCGCCACGCGAGATGACGAGAACCTGACCTTGCGGGTTCCCGGCGACGGCGGGGTGAAATCGCTGCAGGCCCTGCTGGGCCTGCTCACTGACCACTCGATCGATGCCGAAGAGCTCTCCGTGCACACGCCGGATCTCGATGACGTCTTCCTCGCCCTGACCGGGCGGGCGAACATGGAGGTGAACGCATAATGAGCACCGACGCCCTGATCATGCTGCGGCGTAACTTCAAGCACACCGCCCGGAACCCGGTCACCGTGTTCAACGCGGTCCTGCTCCCGGTCGTGATCATGCTGATGTTCGTGTACATGCTCGGGAACGCCTTCAGCGTCGGCGTCAAGTACATCGACTACGCGACGCCGGGCATGATCCTGCTGGCCGTGGCCTACGGTCTCGGGGCCACCGCGACCGAGGTGAATGACGACATGACGAAGGGAATCATCAACCGGTTCCGGGTCATGGACGTCTCTCGCGGCGCCGTGATGACAGGTCATGTCGTCGTCACCATGCTGCGCAGCCTGATATCCATCGCGGCCATCATCGGGGTGGCCTTCGGGCTGGGATTCCGCCCGTCCGCGAGTTTCGGCGACTGGCTCGCGGTGATCGGCATCGTCGTGGCGGCCTGTTTCGCGACCAGCTGGCTCACGGTCGCCATCGGACTGGCCGCGAAGACCCCCCAGTCGGCGGCCATGGCCACCGTGCCGTTGGTCCTGCTGCCGTTCTTCAGCAGCGCGATCGTGCCGGCCGCCACGATGGGACAAGGCGTACGGCAGTTCGCGGAGTACCAGCCCTTCACGCCGATTATCGAGTCACTGCGCGGGCTGCTGGCCGGATCGCCGTCAGCCGGCTACGTGATCGCCGCCCTCGCCTGGTGCGCCGGGATCGGCATCGTCGGGTACGTGTGGGCGGTTACCACCTTCAGGAAGCGAGTGTGACCTCCGCCAGCTGAGACCAGCTGACCCGTGTTCCCTCCCGGGCCGCCTCGGCGAACCGCGCGGCGCCGAGGCGGCTCCGCGCTGTCTGCTCGATCCGGGCCACGTCCGGCTGAGAGTAGTCCCGCAGCCCGCGCGCGGCGGTGCTCGCCGCGAGCAGTCGCACGGCCTGCTCGTACTCGCCGCGGCGCAGTGCCAGGTCCGCGACGCCGACGAGCGCCGTCGCGATCATCGGCGCGTGTCCCGCCGCGATCGCCGCCTCCCAGGCCGCCGCGCGGTGCGCCCGGGCCTCTCCGAGATCCTCGGCGAGGTAGCCGAGCAGGTCGTGCGTCACTACGCGGATTACTGCCTGCTTCGCTTCGTCGCCCAGCAGGGCCGCCGCGACGCCGAGTTGCTTGCGCGCCTCCGCCGCGTCGCCGCCCCACCGGGCGAGGTCCGCCTTCGAGAGGGCCAGTTCGGCCAGCGCGTCCGGCCAGGTGACCCGCTCCGCGTACCGCTGTGCCTCGGCGATGGCGGCCGCGCTGGCTGCCTCGTCGCCCAGCAGCCAGTACAGCTGCGCCTGCTGCGACCGCAACCGGATGACGTCCTCGGTGGAGCCGACCTCGGTGACGACCGCGATCGCCTGCTCGTAGTGCTCACACGCGGCGGCGAACTCGCCGCGCACGGCGATCCGGTCCGCGAGCTCGGTCAGGGCGAACGAGATCCCGAACCGCTCGCCCAGCGCCCGGAACTCGGCGAGCGCCGTCTCCAGGTACACGTCCGCTTCCCGGCCGCCCTGGCCGAGCATGATCCGCATCTTGCCAAGCTGCAGCCGGGCTATCGCACGCACCCAGGGATCCTGGTCGCTGAGCAGCAGTTCCCACGCGGTCAGCACCGCGTCCGGCGCCTGCAGCATGCGTTCCAGCGCGGCGACGACCCTTGGCGCCGGGTGGCGGAGCTGGCTGCCCTGGCTGAACCGGTACGCCTCGTGGATCCACACCGCCGCCTGGTGCTCGTCGCCCCGCCCAGCGCTGACGAACTGCACGAGCAGCCCGTACACCGTGGCCCGGGCCTCGTCGGTCACCTCGCCGGGCGCCTCGGTGGCCGCGGTGAGGAGCTCCATGCCTTCGGTTTTGTGCCCGCCGAGCCACCAGTACCAGCCCGCGCCCGCCGCGAGCCGCATCGCTGACTGCGCCTCGCCCGCCGCGAGCGCGCCGCGCATCGCCGCGCCGATGTTGTCGTGCTCGGCCTCGAGCGTGGCCAGCCAGTTCAGCTGGTCGGCGCGGCGCAGCTGCGGATCCGCGATCTCGGCGAGCTCAGTGAAGTAGGCCAGGTGCGCGTGGCGCGCCAGGTCCGCTTCCCCCGCCGCCGCGAGCCGCTGCCCGGCGTACTCCATGATCGTGCCGCTCATCCGGTAGTGCGGGGCGTTGCCGCCATCGTTGAGCAGCAGTGATTTCTCGGTCAGCGCGGTGAGCAGGTCGAGCACCTGATCCTGCTCGACCGCGTCGCCAGCGCAGACCCGTTCGGCCGCTTCCAGGCTCGCCCCGCCGGAGAACACCGAGAGCCTGCGCAGGACCATCCGCTCGGCGTCGGTGAGCAGCTCCCAGCTCCAGTCGACCATCGCGCGCAGCGTCCTGTGCCGCGGCAGCGCGGTCCGGCTGCCGCTGGTGAGCAGGCGGAACCGGTCGTCAAGCCGGCTGGCGAGCTGGTCGATGGACATGGTGCGCAGCCGGGCCGCGGCCAGCTCGATCGCCAGCGGCATCCCGTCAAGCGCCCGGCAGACGCGCGCCATCGTCGCCAGCGTGCTTGTGTCGGAGGCGAGGTCCCTGCGCACCTCGCCGGCCCGGTCCCGCAGCAGCTGAACGGCCGGTGATGACTCGATGTCGGCTGAGCCCGCGTCCTCCTCCGGCAGGGCCAGCGGCTCGACCACCCACAGCGCCTCTCCGGTGATGCCGAGCGGTTCCCTGCTCGTCGCCAGGATGCGCAGCCGCTGGCATTCCCCGAGCACCCGGTGCGCGAATACCGCCGCGGACTCGATCACGTGCTCGCAATTGTCCAGGATCAGCAGCGCCTCCCGCTCGCGGATCGCGGCGATGAGCCGGTCCGTCGGCTCCGCGTTCGAGGTTTCGCCAAGCAGGGCATCCCGGAGGCCGAGCGCGGTCAGCGTGGACTGCGCAATGTCACCGTCCGCGCCGATGGCGGCGAGGTCCACCAGCCAGGCCCCGTCCGGCAGGTCGCCGAGCAGCGTGCGCGCGGTCTCCGTGGCCAGCCTGGTCTTTCCCGAGCCGCCCGGCCCGATCAGGGTGGTGAGCCGGCGGGCGGCGATGAGCTCGCGGACCGCGCCGACATCGGCGTCCTTGCCGACGAAACTGGTCAGCTCGGCGCGCAGGTTGGTCTTCCTGGTTTCCTCCCGCCGCCCCAGCTCGCCCCGCAGCAGCGCGACGTGCAGCGCGGCCAGCTCAGGCGAAGGGTCGACGCCCAGCGCGTCGGCCAGGGCCTCCCTCGCGCGCTGGTACACCAGCAGCGCCTCGCTGTCGCGGCCGGCGGAGACGAGGGCGCGCATCAGCGCGGCGACGAGCCGTTCCCGTACCGGGTGCGCGGCCACCAGGTCGGACAGCTCGGTGACCAGCTCCGCGCCGCGCCCAAGGGTGATCTCCGCATCGGCCCGCTCCTCCGCGGCGGTCAGCCGCAGCTCCTCGAGCCGAATGACCGCGGCGTCGAACGCGGCGCTGTCGAGCAGGCCGACGTCCTGCATGGCCGCACCGCGCCACAGCTCGAGTGCCTCGCACAGCAGCCGCGCCCGCAGGGAAGCGTCCTCGGTGCGGGCCTGGCC
>NZ_JBARCR010000249.1:0-3522 GCF_049794275.1 Trebonia sp. | reverse complement strand
GCCCGCCCGATGCTCGCGGGTAGACCGCACGAGGCTGTCAGCAATGGCAGTCCCAGATGGATGGCCGTCGGCCCGCGTTCGCGCGGGTGCACAGAACCCGGCCTACAGGCCGGCTCGCCCGCCGCCTCGCCAGTGACCTGTGCCGATGCGGTGTCACAGGGCCTACTGGCTGTCCTCCATCTCGCGCAGGTTGGCTTACGGGGAGCAGAACGTGACCTCGGGGTAGCGTGGTGACGGCTGGTCCAGCAGGGCTTGCGGCCTGCCGAGCAGGTGCTGGTCGAAGAAGGCCCGGACGTAGGCGCGAGTGATGTCCAGGGACCGGGCTCCGGACAGGCCCGCGCCGATGTCCATGCCGGCCTGATCGGCCAGCAGCCCAAAGTCGGTGAAGGAAGCGTGCACCGCGCCGGCCACCACCAGCCACCGCTTCCAGCCGGTCAGCAGTTCCCAGTCCCGCTCCCAGGTGGACACGGCGCCTCTCAGGAGTTTCCAGTCCCGTGGGGTGGTCACGGCGCTTCCGCTTCCCGGGGTGTAGTTGGATTGCTTGCCCAGGAACAGGAATGGCCGGGACAGGCCGTGGTCCGGGATCGGGGCGACCGTGGCGCCATCCATGTCGATGCCCGCGCGGATGCGGGGATCGGCCAGCATGGCCGCGATGGCGGCGGCGCCGCCGGCGGAGTGGCCGGCCATCGCTATCCGGGACTGGTCGATCAGCCCGGCGGCTGGCCACGCCGGGTGCGCACCGGTCAGCTCGCCGAGCACGAAGGACACATCCGCTGCCCTGCCTGCCGCTACCTTCTCCTGGGACCCGCTGCCCCGCCGGCGTGCCTCGCGGGCCAGGCAGGTGGTGACCCGCCCGTCGGGAAAGACCGTGGCGAAGCTCTCGTAGGTGTGATCAATCCCGGCCACGACGTAACCGTGGCTGGCCAGGTCCTCGGCCAGGGCGGTGAGCGTGCTGCGGGGGCTCGTGAAGCCGGGCGAGAGCACGACCAGGGGCAGGCTGCGCTGCTGCCCGGCCGGCGTGGCGTTGCTGACCGCGTTGGTCTCAACCGTGCTCAGAGCGTCCGGCGGGATGCCAGTGATGCTCCTGCTTGCGAGCTGGAGTTCCGACTCCGCTGCCGTCATGTACGGGGCTGGCCGCCCCTCCGGCGTCGCCGCCGGGTACCACAGGGAGACCATCAGCTCTCGGGCGACCGCTTCCGCGGCCCAGGGATCGGGACGGGAGGTGTCTGTCAGCCACAAAGACGTGGTGCCGGCCGGGCACGGGCCGGTCGGCTCAGGCAGGCACAGCGCGGGCCTCTGCCCGGCCGGCGCGCCGGCCGCGTCTGCGGGAGATCCCATGCCGCCCATCATCACCGGCCGCCCTTACGTTCCCCAAATAGCCAGGCCAGTGTGCACTAATTTGAAAGCCGGGCCGCTGCTCGAGGCCGCTCATGCGAGAACGGAAACACCGGCCTGTGACCCGAGTTGGGCCATTTTGGTCCGCACTCAAGCAGGCGTGAGCGAACATGAGTGCCGAGGTTGGCACCGCACTTCGGTATGTCCGTGGAAGGCTCGCGCCTATGGCGACGATCGTGGCGTTTCACGCTCATCCGGATGACGAGGTGCTATTGACCGGCGGAACGATCGCCCGGCTGGCGGCGGAGGGTCATCGGGTGATCGTCGTCGTGGCCTGCGATGGTGACGTGAAGGACGGCCCGGAGCAGGGCCGGCGGCTGGAGGAGCTGCGCGCGAGCGCCGCGATCCTCGGCGCGGACAGGGCCGTGCACCTCGGCTACGCGGACAGCGGGCACGGGCCGGTCCTGTACGAGGACCCGCCGGGCAGGACACGGTTCGCGAGGGCGGACGTTGAGGAAGCGGCAGGAAGGCTTGCCGCCCTGCTTGCGGAGGAGCACGCGGACCTGCTGCTGAGTTACGACCCGCACGGCGGCTACGGCCATCGCGACCATGTTCGGGTCCACCAGGTTGGCGCGCAGGCGGCCAGGCTGGCGGGAGTGCGGGTCGTGGAGGCGACGGTGCCGCGCGAGCTGGTCGTCCGGGTCGCCCGGCCGCTACTCGTCCTTCGCCTGCTGACCCGTCATCGTCTCAATGAGATGCGCGGGTACGGCATGCCACAGTCGGTGATCACGCACCGGATCGACGTGCGCCGGTATGCCGGGCAGAAGCGGGCAGCGCTCGCGGCGCACCGGACGCCGGTGTCCGGCAGGGGGCGGTCGGCCAGGGCATTCCGCTTGCTGCTCAGGTCGCCCTTGCCTGTGTTCCGGGCTGTCTGCGGGACAGAATGGTTCGCCGAACCCGGGGGCCGGACGGGTGAGCTAGTCGCCCGCGATCACGCGGCTGGGCCTGATCGACCGGCTTTAGTGCGCAAATTCCCCGGACGCCGCCGGGGCTTGGGATGCGTCAAGATGGTGCGGTGGTGCCCGAATCCCGCCGGCGCCCAGCCGTGGGCACGGATGCGCTGGCTTCCTGGTGCAGGCGCTGGCTGGGAGCGCCGCCCGCGGCGCAGCTGTTCGAGGCGGGCTACCTGTCCACGGTGAAGGGACTTCGGCTGGCCGATGGCCGGGAGGTGGTCATCAAGGTGCGGCCCCGGATGTCGCGGCTGGCCGGATGCGCGGTGGTGCACCGGGCGCTGTGGACGGCGGGGTTTCCGTGCCCAGAACCGCTGGTGGACGTGCAGCCGCTGGACGGCTATGCCGCCACCGCCGAGGCACTCGTCCTGGACGCCGGCGAGCCGCCACCGGACAGCGAGCTGGCTGCCTTGTCGGCGGCCGCGCTGGCGCGTTTGGTCGAGCTGGGCCCGGATCCGGGAGCGGTGCCGAGCCTTGCTCCGTCCCCGTCCTGGACCGGCTGGGATCACGCCGAGCCGGGGCTGTGGCCCACGTCCGAAGAGCTCGGCGTCGACTTGAACGCCTATCCGGAACCGCAGTGGCTGGCCCGCGTCGCCGCAGCCGTCCGCGATCAGCTGCGCGGCCATGCCGGCGACCCGGTGATCGGGCACGGCGACTGGCACCCCGAGAACCTGAGCTGGCAAGGCCCGCACCTGCTCGCCGTGCACGACTGGGACAGCGTGATCTGCCAGCCTGAGCCGGCGATCGCCGGGCTTGGCGCCGCCAGCTTCCTCGGCATCCAGGACCCGGCCAGGATGGCCAGCGTCGAGGACAGCGCTGCCTTCCTCGACGCCTACCAGCAGGCCCGCGGCCGCCGCTGGACGTCCGGGGACTACGCGGCGTGCTGGGCCGCCGGGCTGTGGCAGCGCGTGTTCGACGCCAAGACCCGGTCCCTCGGCGGCGATGCCGGGCAAATCCTGACCCGGCATGAAGCCGGAGCCCGCCTACGTCTGGCCGGGCTGAATCCCAGCCTGGCCGCAGAAATGCATGAGACCTGAAGTCATACCGGCCTATCGGTACGTAGTGCCAATGCCCCAACACGCCGCCGCCTCACGATCGAAGCGACGTACGATCGGTAACCGCTCGGACGGCAGGAGGAGCCTCTTTCGCCGTCGCGATGGGCGGCGTTCCCCACATA
>NZ_JBARCR010000248.1:0-9100 GCF_049794275.1 Trebonia sp. | reverse complement strand
CAGCTACCTGCGGGACGGGCCGAAGGGGGTGCGCGGCGCAGACCTGGACGGCAGGCAGCTAGACGCGCTCGTCGAGCTGGTGGCGGCGTTCGCCGGGCGGCTGCCGGACGAGGTCGCGGCGGCGGAGCTGGCGCGGGTCGACGCCGCGGGGCCGGAGAACCTCGCGTTCGCGTGGGCGGGCGGCACGGCGCCAGGCGAGCGGCACTACTACCGGGTCCAGGGGCCGGACCTGCTCATCGAGCACGACAACACGCAGGGCGGCGGGAACCACGTGCATTCGGTGTGGCGGAACCCGGGCAACGACTTCGGTGACGACATACTGGCGGCCCACTACCGCGCGGAGCACTCCTCCGGGGAGAAGCAGCGGTAGCGGGCCGCCTAGAGTCGGGGCGCCCTAGCGCTTTTCGATGTCGACGAACTCGCGCTCGCCTGGGCCGATGTAGACCTGGCGCGGGCGGGCGATCTTGGTGGCCGGGTCGTGGATCATCTCCCGGTAGTGGGCGATCCAGCCGGGGAGCCGGCCGATCGCGAACAGCACCGTGAACATCCGGGTCGGGAAGCCCATCGCCCGGTAGATCAGGCCGGTGTAGAAGTCGACGTTCGGGTACAGCTTGCGGCTGATGAAGTACTCGTCGTTCAGCGCCACTTCCTCGAGCTGCTTCGCCAGGTCGAGCAGGTGGTCGTCAGGAGCGAGCTTGGTCAGGAGCTCGTCGGCGGTCGCCTTGACGATGCGGGCGCGCGGGTCGTAGTTCTTGTAGACCCGGTGGCCGAAGCCCATCAGCTTGACGCCTGGCTCCCTGTTCTTCACCCGGCTGACGTACGCGGTCACGTCGCCGCCCTGATCGCGGATGTCCTCGAGCATCTCGAGGACCGCCGCGTTGGCGCCGCCGTGCAGCGGGCCGAACAGCGCGTTGATGCCGGCCGAGATGGAGGCGAACAGGTTCGCCTCGCTGGAACCGACGACGCGGACCGTGGAGGTGGAGCAGTTCTGCTCGTGGTCGGCGTGCAGGACGAAGAGCATGTCGAGCGCCTTGGCGACCGCCGGGTCGACCTGATACGGCTCCGTCGGCAGGCCGAACGTCATGCGCAGGAAGTTCTCGACCAGGCCGAGCGAGTTGTCCGGGTACAGGGTCGGCTGGCCCACCGAGTTCTTATAGGCGTAGGCGGCGAGGGTCGGGACCTTGGCGAGCAGCCTGATGGTGGACAGGTCCACGTTCGGCTCGTCGAACGGGTTGAGGCTGTCCTGGTAGAACGTGGACAGCGCGGAGACGGCGCTGGACAGCACCGGCATCGGGTGGGCGTCGGCGGGGAAGCCGTCGAAGAACTGCTTCAGCTCCTCGTGCAGCAGGGTGTGCTTGGTGATCTGGCTGGTGAAGTTCGCCAGCTGCTCGGCGGTCGGCAGGTGGCCGTAGATCAGCAGATAGCTGACCTCCAGGAAGGTCGACTTCTCCGCTAGCTGCTCGATCGGGTAACCGCGGTAGCGCAGGATGCCCGCGTCGCCGTCGATGTAGGTGATCTCCGACGAGCAGGCGGCCGTGTTGACGAAGCCGGGGTCGAGGGTCACCATGCCGGTCGTCGACAGTAGCTTCGTCACCTCGATTCCCGGGGCTCCTTCGGTCGCTGTCTTGACCGGTAGGTCGAGCTCACCACCGTCGTAGTGCAGCGCGACCGAGCCATTGGCGGACGATGCTTCGGGCATGCGCGGTGTCCCTTTCACATTTCGCACGGGACGCGCGCACGGCAGAGCGGCCGGGATCGCCGACCGGGGCACCGCCCCGTTTTGGGTCCTGAAACTTTACTTTGCACGCTAGTACGCGCCGGGTCATGCGGAAACCAGGATGACATGGGACAACGATCACAGTTATCGCCAGGGGGCCGGTTGCGCGGCTTCCCGCCCGGCAATCGGTGGCAAAAAGTGTCATTTTTGCCAGATGCGGGTCGTTCGGGGGACGCTCTCCCGCCGTCGCGGGCCCCGGCTTACTATGCGGGCATGAGGTTCGCGATCTCGATCCCCCAGTTCTTTGGCGACGGCGAGTTCTCCCCGGCGGACTTCCGGGCGTACTTCGAGCGCGCCGAGGCGTTCGGCGTGTACGAGAGCGCGTGGGCGCAGGAGATGACGCTCGGCCCGTCACCGCAGCTCGCGCCCCTGGAGGCGATGACGTACGCCGCCGCGTGCACGTCCTCGCTGCGGCTCGGCTGCACGGTGTTCGTGACCACCTTGCACAGTCCGGTCCAGCTGGCCAAGGACCTGGCGACACTGGACCAGGTGAGCGGCGGCCGGGTCGAGGCCGGCGTGGGGTCCGGCGGGCCGCGGCGGCCGTTCGCCGCGTACGGGATACCGGCCGACAGGTACCTGGCGCGGTTCACCGAGGGCATCCGGCTGGTTAAGGCGCTGTGGACGGAGCCTTCTGTCACGTTCGACGGCGAGTTCTGGCAGCTCAAGGGCGTCGCGATGGAGCCTAAGCCGTATCAGAAGCCGCACCCGCGGCTGTGGTTCGGCGGGTCCGCTGAGGCGGCGGTGCGGCGCGGGGTCCGGCTGTGCGACGGCTTCTTCGGGGCCGGATCGTCGCCGACGGCGGCGTTCGCGACGCAGGTGGCCACGGCGCGGGCCGTGGTGGCCGATCGTGGGCGGCGCGTGGGGTTCGGTCCCGGCGAGTTCCCGATCGCGAAGCGGGTGTACATCGCGATCGACCCTTCGGACGGTTCTCGGGCGAGGCAGCGGATCAACGACGCGCTGGCGCGGATGTACGGCCACCGGGTGCCGGCCATCGAGTCCGCGGCGATCGCGGGGACGCTTGGCGAGTGCGCCGAGGCGGTCCGCGCGGTGATCGACGCGGGGGCGGAGATGGTGCTGTTCACGCCGCTGTTCGAGGTGCCCGAGCACATGGAGCAGATCGCCACGGAGCTCATCCCCCGGCTGGCGTAGCGGCGGGCGCCCCCGCACGCGGGCGGCGGGTCATGATCGTGGGTCGGCCGGTCCGGTGATTGGGTGTCGTTGGGGGGCTATAGCGCCCGGAAGGACACCCGATGATGGTTGTCAGGTCGCGCTTGGCCGCGGGGCGAAAAGCGGCGATGATCAAAGCCGGTGACCAGTCTCGTGTGGCGGGGAGCGCATGACACAGATCAAGGAGGCCCGGGCGCAGGCTCCGGGGCCTGACATCGCGCCGCTTCTCCAGCCGCTGGAGATCGGGCGGCTGCGGCTGCGCAACCGGTTCGTCCTGCCGGGGATGCAGCGCGCGTGGACCGTCGACGGCGCGCCCACCGAGCGGATGCGCGAGTACTACCGTCAGCGCGCCCTCGGCGGCACCGCGCTGGTGATCACCGAGGCCTGCGCGGTCGATCATCCCAGCGCGACGTCCAACTCCCTGTTCGGCTGGCTCACGGCCAGGACCGCCGGCGCCTGGGCATCGTGCGTCGACGCCGTCCACTCGGCGGGCGGCGCCATGCTCCTGCAGCTGTGGCACCAGGGGGCGGTCGACACCGGCGGGGCGGACGAGGGCTCGGGCTTCGTCGCGCTCAGCCCCTCGGGCCTGGCGCACCCGGACAAGCCGTTCGGCCGCGCGGCGAGCGCCGCCGACCTCGCCGCGATCCGGCAGGCCTTCGTCCGGAGCGCCGTTTACGCCCGGGAGACCGGCGCGGACGGCGTGGAGATCCACGCCTGCCACGGCTACCTCCTCGACCAGTTCCTGTGGCCCGCGACCAACCGCAGGGCCGACCGGTACGGCGGCGCGGCGATGTCCGGCCGCGCGGCGTTCCCCGCCGAGGTCATCGCGGCGGTCCGTGAGGCGACCGGCCCGGACTTCACGATCTCCGTCCGGATCTCGCAATGGAAAGAGCTGGACTACGAGGCGAAGATCGCGACGACCCCCGGCGAGCTCGGCCAGCTCGTCTCGATCCTGCGGTCGGCGGGCGCCGACCTGTTCCACGTGTCGACCCGCCGGTTCTGGACCCCGGAGTGGGACGGCTCCGATCTCGGCCTGGCCGGCTGGGTGAAGTCGTTCACCGACGCGCCGGTGATCGCCGTCGGCAGCGTCGGCCTCGACGTCGACGTCATGGCCACCCTCGAAGGCGAGGAAGCCAGGCCGACCGGCGATAGCAGGATCGAGGACCTGATCCGGCGGTTCCGGCGCGGCGATTTCGACCTGGTGTCCGTCGGCCGGAGCCAGATCGGCGACCCGGACTGGGTCGCGAAGGTGCGCGACGACCGGATCGGCGACATCAGGCCGTTCCGCCGCGCGGACATCGCCTTTCTGTGACGCCCGTGACGCCTGTGATGCCTGTGACCCGGGCGCTCACACGCCCAGCGGGTGCCACACGGTCTTCGTCTCCAGGGTGGCGATCATGCGGTCGAGGCCGGGTTCCGCGGTCCAGTCGCTGACCGGCAGCCGCACCACCCGCTTGAGGTTCTCCGCGGCGGCGACCGCCAGGTCGTCGGCGAGCGCGCCCGGCGCGTCCAGCGCCCCCGCCAGGTCGATCGCGTTCACGTCCATGTGCGAGGCCAGCCACGGGGCGATCTCGGCGGCCCGGCCGGTGAGCAGGTTCACCACTCCCCCTGGCACGTCGGAGGTGGCCAGCACCTCGGCGAGCGTCACCGCGGGCAGCGGGTACTTCTCGCTAGCGACCACGACCACGGCGTTGCCGCTCACGATGGGCGGTGCCAGCACGGAGACGAGGCCGAGCAGCGGGCTGTCCTGCGGGGCGAGTACGGCCACCACGCCGGTGGGCTCTGGCAGCGAGAAGTTGAAGTAGGGGCCGGCCACCGGGTTGGCGCCGCCGCGCACCTGGGCGAGCTTGTCCGCCCAGCCCGCGTACCAGACCCAGCGGTCCACCGCCGCGTCGACCTCGGCGAACGCCGACTTGTGCGAGCCGCCCGCGGCCAGCCGCACCTCGTCGGCGAACTGGGCGCGGCGGCCCTCCAGGACCTCGGCGACCCGGTAGAGCACCTGACCGCGGTTATACGCGGTGGCCCCTGACCACCCGGGGAACGCCTTGCGCGCCGCGACCACCGCGTCCCTGGCATCCTTGCGCGAGGCCAGCGCCGCGTTGGCGAGGAAGCCGCCGCCGGCGCCCGTCACCGCGAAGGAACGACCGCTCTCCGAGCGGGGAAACGCGCCGCCGATGTACAGCTTGTAGGTCTTGCGGACGGCGATGCGGCCCGCCTGGGCCGTGGCGGTCGTCTCGGCGGCCTCAGACATCGGCGTTCCCCGTCACGTCGAGGTAGGCCTCGAGGCCGTGCCTGCCGCCTTCCCTGCCGAACCCGGATTCCTTGTAGCCGCCGAACGGCGACGACGGGTCGAACCTGTTGAACGTGTTCGCCCAGACCACCCCGGCCCGCAGCCGGGACGCCATCCACAAGATCAGCGACCCCTTCTCCGTCCACACCCCGGCGGAAAGTCCGTACGGGGTGTTGTTCGCCTTCTCTACCGCCTCGGCCGGGGTGCGGAATGTCAGCACGGACAGCACCGGCCCGAAGATCTCCTCCCGCGCGATCCGGTGCGCCTGGGACACCTCGGTGAACACGGTCGGCGCGAACCAGAACCCGCGGTCGGGCAGCGGGCACGGCGCGGACCACCGGGACGCGCCCTCGGCCTCGCCCGACGACACCAGCTCGCTGATCTTGTCCAGCTGCGCCCGCGAGTTGATGGCGCCGACGTCGGTGTTCTTGTCTAGCGGGTCGCCGAGCCGCAGCGTCCCCATCCGCCGCCGCAGCGCCGCGAGCACCTCGTCGTACACCGACTCCTGCACCAGCAGCCGCGACCCCGCGCAGCACACGTGCCCCTGGTTGAAGAAGATCCCGTTGACGATGCCCTCGACCGCCTGGTCGACCGGCGCGTCGTCGAAGACGACGTTCGCGGCCTTGCCGCCGAGCTCCAGCGTCAGCCGCTTGCCCGACACCGCGCAGGCGCGGGCGATCTCCTTGCCGACCTCGGTCGAGCCGGTGAACGCGACCTTGTCGATCCCCGGGTGCGCCACCAGCGCCTGCCCGGTCGCGCCGTCGCCGGTGACGATGTTGACCACGCCGGGCGGCAGGTCGGCCTGCTGGCAGATCTCGGCGAACAGCAGCGCGGTGAGCGGCGTGGTCTCGGCCGGCTTCAGCACGACCGTGTTCCCGCAGGCCAGCGCCGGCGCGACCTTCCAGGCCAGCATGAGCAGCGGGAAGTTCCACGGGATCACCTGGCCGACCACGCCGAGCGGCCGCGGCGACGACCCGAACCCGGCATAGCCCAGCTTGTCCGCCCAGCCCGCGTGGTAGAAGAAGTGCGCCGCCGCCAGGGGCACGTCGATGTCGCGCGACTCCCTGATCGGCTTGCCGTTGTCCATCGTCTCGAGGACCGCCAGCTCGCGGGAGCGTTCCTGGATCAGCCGGGCGATCCGGAACAGGTACTTGCCCCGCTCCCGGCCCGGCATCGCGGACCAGGTCCGCTCGTACGCCTGGCGGGCGGATGCGACCGCCCGGTCCACGTCCTCAGGCCCGGCGTGTGTCACCTCGGCGAGGACCTCCTCGCTGGCCGGCGAGATCGTCTTGAAGACCGAGCTGCCGGGCACGAACGCCCCTCCGATGAACAGCCCGTAGGAGTCACGCAGCGTAACGGTCGCACGCGACTCGGGCGCCGGCGAATACTCAAAACGCATAACCCACCCGATCAGTCCACAGTCATGTAATCGGGACCGGAATACCGTCCGGTCGCCATCCTCTCCCGCTGCATGAGCAGGTCGTTCAGCAAGCTGGAGGCGCCGATCCTGAAGTACCGCGGGTCTAGCCAGTCCTCGCCGACGGTCTCGTTCACCAGCACCAGGTACCTGATGGCGTCCTTTTCCGTGCGGATCCCCCCGGCCGGCTTGACCCCGACCTGCCGGTCCGCGAAATCACGATAGTCGCGCACCGCCTCGAGCATGACCAGCGTGACCGGCAGTGTCGCGGCGGGCGTCACCTTGCCCGTCGAGGTCTTGATGAAATCCGCCCCGGCCAGCATCGCCAGCCAGGACGCGCGCCGCACGTTGTCCAGCGTGCTGAGCTCGCCGGTCTCCAGGATTACCTTCAGGTGGGCATCCCCGCAGGCGGCGCGCACCGCGGTGATCTCCTCGTAGACCAGCCCGTACCGGCCGGTCAGGAACGCGCCCCTGTCGATGACCATGTCCACTTCGTCCGCGCCGGCCGCGACCGCCGACTTCACGTCGGCGAGCTTCACGTCGAGCGCGGCCCGGCCGGACGGGAACGAGGTCGCCACGCTCGCGACGCGCACCGTGGACCCGGCGACCCCGGCGACCGCCTCGGGCACCAGGTCGGGATAAATGCACACCGCGGCAACCGGCGGGGCGCCGTAGCCCGGCTGCCGCGCCTTGGCGCACATCGCGCGCACCTTGCCCGGCGTGTCCTGCCCCTCCAGCGTGGTGAGGTCGATCATGGCGATGGCCAGGTCGATCGCCTGCCGCTTGCTGTCGGTCTTGATCGAGCGCGTGGCCAGCGTCTCCGCCCGCGCCCGCGCGCCAACCTCGTCGACGCCGGGCAGTCCGTGCAGGAACCGCCGCAGCGACTGCTCTGAGGCAGCGATGTCACCCGCGACGTTCATCCGATCATTCTCCCACGGTAACGGGCTAGCCGGCGACCGCCGCCTCGACCACCCGGCCGAACGCCAGCACCGTCTCCTCCTCGGCCGCGATCACCTGCAGCGAGGCGATCACGCCGCCCTTGGCGGGCACCGGCAGCGCGAGCGCGGCCAGCCCGGCCAGGTTCACCGGGGCGGTCAGCAGGTTGAGCGGGAAGCCGCGCTGGCCGAGCAGCGGCGGCTGCGCGGCGAGCGTCGGCAGCACCAGCACGGGGAAATCGGCGAGCAGCGAGCGGAACACGGCCTTGACCTGGTCCCGCGTCTGGTCGGCATCCGCCCTGTCGGCGCGGCTGAGCCGGGCGCCGCGCTCCATGTTCCGCCGCACGTGCGGGCTGAGCTGGTTCAGGTACGGCATCAGGTAGGCGTTGCAGCGGAAACCCTCGGCGTCGATGATCACGCCGGCCGCGTCCAGCGCGGCGCGGAAGTCACAGCACGCGACGTGCGTCACGGCCACGCCGGCCGCCGCGAGCGCGCGGTCCACGGCCGCGTCGATCGCCGGGTCCACGCCGCCCTCGACGCCGAGCACGCCCAGCCGGGCCGCCGTCAGCTCGGCCTCCGGGCGCGCCGTGAAGCCAGGCTCGATCAGCCGCATCCCGAGCTCCACCGCCGCGACGTCCCTGCCGATCGGCCCGACGGTGTCCAGCGACGGCGCCAGCGGGTACACGCCCTTCACCGGCACCCGGCCCCGTACCGTCTTGAGGCCGGCCACCCCGCAGCACGCGGCCGGGATGCGAACGGAGCCGCCGGTGTCCGTGCCGAGCGAGACGTCCGCTTCCCCCGTCGCGACCGCCACCGCCGATCCGCTGGACGACCCGCCGGGCACCCGGCGCGGATCCCTCGGGTTCACCGGCGTCCCCGCCCAATGGTTCACCCCGCTGGCTGACCAGCACAGCTCGGTGAGCGCGGTCTTGCCCGCGATCCGTGCGCCGGACTCGCGCGCCGCTGCGACCACTGCGGCGTCGTTGGCGGCCGGCTCCGCCATCTCCGCCACGACAGGGCACCCGACGGTCGTCGGCACCCCCGCTACGTCGATGCAGTCCTTCACCGCGAGCCGAGGGCCGGCGCCCTCCGGCGCCATCCGCACGATCCACGTGCCCATGACCTCATCATGACTCAAGAAACAGACTTTTGTTCCGAACGTACGGGGCCGACTCTCAGGCAGCCGTTACTCGCAACGTCGTCGATGTCGCATCGTCCACACTCTTGCGTGGTGGATGTCGCATCGACCACGTTCCGGGCCGGGGATACCCTTGCCGGCATGCGTTCTGCTCGGGCCCCTTGGGTGGCGCTGGTCCTCGACGTGTGCTGCGTGCTCGTCTTCGTGATCATCGGCCGCGCCAGCCACACCAAGGGAGAGGCGGTCGGCGGCATCGCCTCGACCGCGTGGCCGTTCCTCGCCGGGCTGGCCGCCGGCTGGCTGGCCGCGCGTGCCTGGCGCCGCCCGCTGGCGCTGCGCCCCACAGGGATCGCCCTATGGCTGTGCACCGTGGCAC
>NZ_JBARCR010000247.1:0-2402 GCF_049794275.1 Trebonia sp. | reverse complement strand
CCATCGCGGACGCCATCGTCAGCGACGGCGGCAAGGCGGTGCCGGTGACCGGCGACGTCACCGACTTCGGCCAGGTCGAGGCGCTGCGGCAGGCAGTCGAGGAGAGCCTGGGCCCGGTCGGGATCCTGGTGGCCAACGCGGGCGGCAGCCTCACCCCGCCGGCGTTGCTTGAGGAGATCCCTGAAGACGGCTGGCGCGCCACCATCGACGGCAACCTGCTCGCCACGTTCCTCACCCTGAAAAGCTTCCTGCCCGGGATGAAGGAACGCCGCCGCGGCTCGATCATCACGGTCAGCTCCACGGCGGGGCGCCGCCCGCACCCCGGCTCCCCCATCCCCTACGCCGCGGCCAAGGCAGGGATCGTCCTGCTCACCCAGGACGCCGCGGCCCAGGCGGGCCCGTTCGGGATCCGGGTCAACTGCATCGCGCCGGAGACCATCCTCACCGAACGGAACGTGCAGCAGATCCCCGCCGGGCTGCGCACCACCCTGGCGGACGCCCACCCGCTCAGGCGCCTCGGCACGCCGCAGGACGTCGCCGCCGCCGCCGCGTTCCTCGCCTCGGACGAGGCGGCCTGGATCACCGGCGTCGTCGTCGACGTGGCCGGCGGCGCGGTCATGATCTGAGAAGCGTCGTGATCTGAAAAGCAGAGTGATCTGAAAAGCAGAGAAAGGAAACTGTCATGGCGATGAACCAAGCCGCGATGCGGCGCCGCGCCCGGACCATGCGCGCCGTCAACGTGCCCATGCGGGCGGTGCTCGGGCTGCCGTTCCCGACCCCGCTGTCCGCGAACCTGATGCTTATCTCCTACACCGGCCGCAAGAGCGGGAAGGCGTACCGGCAGCCGGTGAGCTACGCCCGCGACGGCGAGACGCTGCTCACCCCGGGCGGCGGCCGGTGGACGCTGAACCTGACCGACGGTGAGCGGCCCCGGCCGGTCCGGATCAGGCTGCGCGGCCGCGACCTCCCCGCCAGGGGTGAACCCGTCACCGACGCCGCGGAGGTCGAGCGACTGCTCGGCGTCATCACCAGGGAGAACCCCCGGGCCGCCAGGTTCATCCCCATCCCGCGCCGCCCCGACGGCCGGCTGGAACCCGAGGCGCTCGACGCCGCGCTGCGGCACGGGTTCAGCATCGTCCGCTGGCACGTCGGGCCTGAGGAGTGACGGCGGGGACGTTCGGGGTAGCGTGGCAGGTATGAGCGAACCGGAGTTCCACCGCGACCGACGCGAGCACGGCGGCGCTTCGCAGCGCCTCGACGACGACAAGCTCGCCGAGCTCGCCGAAGACGAGCGGGTTGAAGCGGGGCTGGACGACTACAACCCCGACGAGGTGCCCCCGGCGACCGACCCGCTGCCGCCGGGAGTGCCTGAGCCACCGCCCGATGTCCGGCAGGGCAACGAGTACCAGGAAGAGCGCGCCGAGATCCGCAGGGAAGAAGAGGCGGGCGAGCTGCGCGACCCCGACCCGTTCCCGCCGACCCGCTATGACAGCGACTGACGGGCGAGAGGCGCCACCTTACGTTCCGGATAAATGTGATTCAGCGCATGCCCGGGCGAGCTTGCCTTCGCCCGCTGACGAGCCGACACTAGACCTGTGAGTCCGGTCGTCGATCTCATCCTCGTGCTCGTGCTGATGCCAGCCGCCGGGTTCGCCCTGATCGTCGGCTGGCGCGGCGCGAACTGGCTCGCCGAGAAACGGTGCAAGCCGTCGGCCCCCGAGCCGATCGACCGGCTGACCGCCAACCTGCGGCGGCTGCGCGCGGAGCTGGACGACACCGAGACGCAGGACGGGCTGACCGCCAAGCATCATCGGGTGCGAGCGCTGCGCGGCGCCTACATCGACACGCTCACCGCGGCCTGCGAGCGGCTCGACGTCCCCCCGCCGCCTGGCGACCGGGCACCGCTCGCCGAGATCTACCGGGTGGAGGCGGCGCTGCGGCAGCGCGGCCTGGACGTGCGGGAAACGGCGGCGCGCTGAATGTCGCGCCGCGCGGCCTCCCCTGCGGACGCCGTCCGGGTGCTCGCGGTGTCCGACGAGACGAGCGACGCGCTGCTGACCGACCTTGACCCGGTGCGATCGGCGCGGCTCATCCTCGCCTGCGGCGACCTGCCGTTCGACTACCTGGACGCGCTGGTCAACGCCCTCGAGGTGCCGCTGGTCTTCGTGCCGGGCAACCACGACCCCGACCTGTCCGGCTACCGGATGAGCCGGGCGGGGCTGACGCTGCGGGCCGGGCTGCCCGCCAGGGCGCCGTGGCCGGACGGGGCGGTCAACGCCGACGGCCGGATCATCGACGTGGCCGGGCTGCGGATCGGCGGGCTCGGCGGGTGCCTGCGCTATAGCGACGGGCCGAACCAGTACTCGCAGCGGCAGCAGGCAGGGCGGGCGCTGCGGCTGCGC
>NZ_JBARCR010000246.1:0-9396 GCF_049794275.1 Trebonia sp. | reverse complement strand
TTATGGGGCGCGCGAAGCGCCTGGTGCTGCACTGTCTCCCCGACCGTGAATGCGCCGCTGTGTATACCGGCTGCCGCTGCACTTCGGGCAGACCTGCAACTCTCTGAAAAGCTTGGAATCTTCATCTTCCACATCGGCGTCATGAATATGCGTAGCGGCCAGAAATTGATCCGTCCCGGTCTTGGTGAAAGGGCTACGCGATTGCTGCGCATACTTCATGTCAAACCCTACGGAGGATCGTGGGACACGGGGAGGCTTGCGACCTGCCATTGCAGCCTTCAGTACCCACATCTGGCCGCAGTCAAGGCAGGTCCGTTCCACCATTCCGCGATTGCGAAAAGGCCATGGCATGTAGCAAAGTGTACGCTCCTGGCAGCCCGCCGACCACCGCTAGCCGTCTGCTCTCGCACGGGGTTAAACCTGGTCGGTCCCGTGATCACCCTGCCTGCGTGGCCGGATACGGTGCCATTCCCGCAATGCTTCGCGCGCGGCACCCCAGAATATGAGTCATTGTCGGGTAAGCATTCAGGCGTGCGGACTTGAGTTATCTTTACGTGGCGTTGTGTAGCGGGTTTCGGGCGCGGATCAATTGATCGCGGGGACGGGCGGTATCCACGGGTTTCCGGCGAGGGCGTCGCGGATGGCGGTGAAGACGGCGATTCCGTGCTTGACCGCGGTGGATGCGTAGCCGCGGATCGCGTACCGGTCGCGGGTGGTTTTTACCGAGCGGAGCCGGCCGCTGATCTTCTGCTGGGTTTTCGAGGGCCGCAGGTCGCGTTCGGCCTGGTTGGAGGTGGGCGGGATGGCGGTGTGGGTCAGGAACCTGAGCACGTCGGCTTCGCGGTGCCGCAAGCATTCCAGCAGCATCCGGGCCGGCGGCTGCCTGCTCTTCGCGCCGGGGACGCGGCGGACCTCGGATAGCCCGACGGTGACGCTGCGGCGGAACGGCGTCAGGCGCTCCGCGGTCATCTCGGCGGGCACGGCGCTCAGGCCCTGGTCGCGGGCCGCGTTGGCGGCGTGGATGAGGCCGCGCAGGGCTTCTGCGATCTGGCCGGGCCAGATGGCATCCGGGTAGGACTGGGCGGCGTCTTCGAGATCACGGAGCAGGTGCTGGCAGCACAGCTGGTGGCTGATCGCGCCGAAGGAGTCGTAGTTGACGTACCGGTCGTGCACGACCACGGTGCCGTGCAGGTCGCTGTAGACGAAGGCCTTGAAGGAGGCCAGGTCCCGCTCGCCGAGGACGTAACAGGTCAGCAGGTTCGTACACGCGACCTGCAGGTACTTCTTGCGGGACTTCGGGCCGGGGCCCACGCGCACGGGGGTCTCGTCTCCGCAGATGACGCGGGCGAGGAGGATAAGCGCCCGGATCGCCATGTTCGCCGCGGCCACCGCCTGAGCGGCGCGCTCCAGCAGGCTGTGCACCCACCCGTCGCTGGGGCGGGTCCCGGACATCGACTCGATGATGTCCGCGCACCGCTCGACGGGGATGTGGTGCATCACCAGCAGGAACACGCACCAGGCCTGGAAGTTCAGCCCGTAGGTGACCGTGCCCGGCGCGCCCGCTGCTTCCGCGGGCGCGTCCGCTACCTGCACCTGGCCGCATGCGCACCGGACTTCGTGCCGGTCATGCTGGACGGTTTCCGCCCGTGCCTCAGGCAGGTCGGTGACCTGGTGCGAATACCGCACTCCCAGGTCAGCCGCGCCGGACAGGTCAGCACCGCACGTGCACCTACCCTGCGGGAAATGATCGATGATCGTGTCCGGGTCCTGGCTCCAGGCCAGGTACGCGCCTGGCGCGCCCGGCTGCTTGCCGGGCTTGCGGCCACCTCCGCGGCGGGCCCTGCGCTCCGGCGGTTTCCTGCCCGGCAGGTCATCCGTGCTCGGCGGCATCGATGAGTTCCCCGAGTTGCGGGAGATCAGCCGCTTCAGCCGCGCGACCCGCTCCTCCAGCTCCGCGATCTTCGCGTCCTTGTCCTCCAGCAGCATCCGCAGCCGCCTGTTCTCCGCGCGCAGCGCATCCGCGTCATACGGCACACCGGGCGCATCAGGCACACCGGCACTACATCAGAGGCGGCCAGCCGCAAGCAACACGACACGTCCAGCCGGCCGGCAAACTCCCGCAACGCCCCGGGGACACCAGCACCACCCTGCGGCCACAGGTGTCCCGTTCAGCCGGACACCCGCGACCCGGCGCCTCCCGCCTGCCGGGTTTCCAGCAGTCACCCTGAACAGCTGGAGTAGGCCATCTGCCCGGTTCCGGTGCCGCGTTGCTGGTGCCGAGGGTCATGCCGGGAATGAGTTCCGGCCCCAGGGACCGCACGGGTCCCTGGGGCCGGCGGCGAAGCCAGCGGCCTCGGCCATATGCGCGGCGTCAGCGAAGCCGGCCGCCAGTGCGGCCGGGTCGTGGGCGTCGCTGGCGAAGGTAATGGCCTGGCCGCCTTCTTGCCGCCACCAGGTGAGGATCAGGGGATGCAGCGGCACCTTGGTGTTGACTTCGAGGACTTTCCCGGCGCCGGCCAGGGTCCGCAGCACGTGCCGGTACTCATCCTGGAACTCGCACGGATCGCAGGGCCGGGCGTCTTGCGGCCAGCGGCGGACCGGGTAGTCGATGTGGGCGAGGACCTCGAAGGCATCGAACTGGCTGATCAGTGCTGCGGTTTCGGCCAGGTAGCCGCGCAGGACCTGGGCCGGGGCCTGGCCGCGGAACTGATCGGAGACCACGGTGAAGCCGGTGCCTGCCGGCGCAGAGTGCACGGCGGCCAGGACCCGGTCGAAGCCGCCGTCGCGCAGCAGGGCCGCGGCCCGGCCGCAGTGCCAGTGGGGTTCGCTCAGCTCGACGCCGGACAAGATGCGCAGGCCCGGGAATCGTTCCCGGCAGCGGCGCAGGCAGTCCTGGTAGCCGTCCAGGTCGAGCGCGGGCGGGGTCAGCACGCCGTCGCTGACCAGCTGACGCCACTCGCCGGGGATCTTCTCGCCGGGTCCCAGCGACCACGGAGTGAAGTCGGCGTGCTCGGTGAACGCCACCGCGGGCAGCCCGATCTCCACCGCGCGCTGGCAAGTGCCTTCCATCGATCCGGCCAGCGCGTCCCACGACCACTGACTATGCACATGGCTGTCGGGCGGCAGCACGGCGGGCCCGGTATCCGATGCCATCTCCGTCACGAGACCATGATCAGCCCTGACCCAAGGGCAAGGTCAACTCAGGCACCGGGCACCAGGACGCCGACCAGACGAGGCCGAAGAGCGGAAAGCTAAAACTCCAACTGAACAGACAACAGGGCTGAATGTTTACATTGTCGGCGTCCGGCCAGCCAGGACAAGGAGCGAGAATGCAGGGTCATGGGCAGCAGGGATGGGCACCAGCGGTCGTATGCCACGTGGGCGACTACGACAGTGACCTCTACGTAGTGGCGATCCGCGAGACTGACGCTCCGGGCTCCTGGTCGCTGTCGTTCACGGAATGCCGCGACGGCGACGATCCGCAGGAGATCAGGCTCGGCATGGACACCTACTGCCTGGTGGTCGATCCCGGGCAGGCGACTCACTACGGCGGTATCCGGGAGTGCGAACTTGACGGCGGGCGGCTTCGCCTTACGCTCACCGAGGAAGCTGCGGGCAGCCTGGGTATGCCGGCCGATGTTACCCTCGCCCTGGACCTGACCCCCCAGCAGGTTGACCTGCTCAGCAGGGGACTGGCGAGGGTGCTAACCTCTGGCCGCGCTGACGCGATCCCGCAGCGACTTCGCGTCTGACCCCAAGCAGGCGCGTGGTCCCATGGCGCCCCGGACAGGCAGCGGACCGCGGTTAGCGTCACGTACAGCCCCGCCACTTGACAGAAATAAGAGCGTCAGGTCCGGTCGGCACCGGTCGGCGACTTGGCACACGACACGGTCGGCGACACGGTCGGGTCGCATCAGGAGACACCAGGAGACAGCTTCTGTCCGGCTCCGCTTGATCTGCGACACGTGGCGTCACTTGATGTGCGACATGATCCGGTCCGGTGGATCCACGCTCGGTATCTGGGTCGTCCCGGAATTACGGTCATCTGTTGGGCGCGCGTTCCCGTGACAGCAGCGATTTACGATCTTAAGAAGCGATTTACGATCTTAAGACAGGGTGTCATTAACTGGAGATCGCCTCACCGGAATCATCAGAACGCGCCTATGCAGGCCGACGGTTCCGATGGTCCGCAACTACCTAAGTTCCGGTACTGCGGCGCGGTGGGTGCCAGATCTCCACTGTCAAGGTGCTCGATCGGCGCACCTTCGTGCCAGGCGGTGGAGACTGATCAACAACTAGCCCCTCAACGGGCATTGGCTGTGCGGTGAGCCGGACCATTTCCAGGTGCAGGCCAAGATCACCGGCAGCGCGCAGGCACGAACGTGTGAAGAGCCCGCGAAGGTCCGGCAGAATGACCCGCCGCGCGGGACCGGGGTGCGCGGTCATTAGGTCGGCCAGCGCCGCCATCGCCATATCTGCGGTGACACCCCTATACTGCTCCGCGCCTGGCCCCGAGGGAACCGGTGCAGGCTTGTCGAGGCCGTCTGCACTTCCCCAGGCGCCGATCTCTTCGTCGTACCGCTGCCGGGCTGCAGCGTCACGCAGAATACGCCAGGCTCCATCCACAGCGGCCCGTGCAATGTCCGCAGCCTTCAGCACCTTCGGTGGAGCGCCGGCGAACATCTGCGGGTCCAGCAGCCGCGTCCGGGCCTGGTAGGCAGAATGCACCTCGCCCGGCGAGGCGCCCGGCAAGACACCGAGCACGTCATACCACGTCAACACGCTTGCCATAGCACTCCCGTGCCCGCGACCGACCGGTGAGACTAGCACACCTGACCGGATTCCTCCGTGGCTACAGATCGACTTCGATTGCCGCTCATGGCACTCGCCTGAGCGTGCTGGCCCGGAGCCGGGCACGGTGATGCGACCCTCGGCAGTGTGCCCCGGATGTGCCTGACAACCGGCCCCGAAAGAGAGCGCGCGGCTAGATGACCTGTACGCGGCCTGTTTCAGCGGTAGTTGGTGAACTGGAGAGCGAAGTCGAAGTCCTTGGACTTGAGCAGGCTGATGACGGCCTGCAGGTCGTCCTTTTTCTTCGACGAGACCCGCAGCTCTTCTCCCTGGACCTGCGCGCGGACCCCGCTCGGTCCCTCGTCCCTGATGATCTTGGAGACCTTCTTCGCGTTCTCCTGGGTGATGCCCTCCTTGAGGACGATCGAGATGCGGTACTCCTTGCCGGACGCCCTCGGCTCGGCAGGGTCCAGGTGCTTGAGGGAGACCCCCCGCTTGACGAGCTTGTCCTTGAAGACGTCGAGGACCGCCTTAGCCCGCTCCTCGCTGTTGGCGCGGATTTCCACGCCGTGCTCGCCCGACCAGGCGATGGACGCGCCTACGCCGCGGAAGTCGAACCGGTTGCTGATTTCCTTCGCCGCCTGGTTCAGCGCGTTATCGGCTTCCTGGCGGTCGATCTTGCTGACGATGTCAAAGCTGGACTCGCTAGGCATGACCATCAGGTTAGACGGGTACGGAGCCTGTCGTCACACCGGACGCTCCGGATTCCGGTGTGCGCGGCGGCGGGGACACCGGCAACGATGCCGGAGGGTCCGCGTCGCAACCAGTCGTGTTGTCCGCTATTCTTCTCTCTGCCGCCCCACAGGGCGGTGCTTGGCAGGTTGCCCGAGTGGCCAAAGGGAGCGGTCTGTAAAACCGTCGGCTCAGCCTACGTTGGTTCGAACCCAACACCTGCCACCATCAGCGAAAACGGCCCCTGGCCTGCGATGATCGCGGCCTGCGGGCCGTTTCCTCATTGTGCCGCCTTGTTGTATTATGTGCCGTCTCGCAGTGGTTACGGACATATAGCGGACGGATCGGGGGCTGAGGGAGCGGTTCACGGCACCGCCGGTTCCGGGCGCCATCCTGGCCAGGAGCAGCGGTTAGGCGGTCTAGCGCACCGCATGCCGCCCTTCTTATGGTTCCGGCAGTGCCGTCCCGCTGCAGCCCCGACGGTGCGAGGCTGAGGGTATCTGCGGCGCTGGCTCCGCGAACTGCCCGGCGAGCGAGGCGAGGCTGAGGTTGCCGTCAGGCCCCCGCGGGCGCCGTGATGGGCGGAAGTCGTTGCTATGCCGTCACCGGGGCAATGTAACTGCCTGGCGCTGTGCTCCAGCTGGGCACGCTTGTGATGTGCCCCCGGGGCATCAGCCTGGTGCAGCTCGGGACCCACCTCAGGCTGACCTATCGGTGACCTGGACAGGTTTCCTGGCTGACCTCGGGGTCCTTCATTGGTCCGGCGGCTGGCGCGGGCCGCGCTGCCGCGGTCACCGTGCTACTCCCACCTGAAATAGCGCTTGGCGAGGAACCCGAAAACCACCGCGTATCCCGCGAGGACCAGCAGCGGCTGCGTGGGCGGGAACTGGCCCACCCACGTGTCTCCGATCGCCTGCACGGCCGCCCCGAGCGGGGTGTATTTGCTAATGTCCTGGATCACGGTCGGCATCAGCTGCACCGGGAAATACAGCCCGGAAAAGAACAGCATCGGGTAGAGCGCCGCCGCCATGAGGCCACGGGCAGCGCCGGCGGTCCGGGCCAGGGCCGCGATCGACAGCCCGATCGCGAACAGCGCGGCTACGCAGAGTGCGATCGCCAGCACCATTGCGGCCGGATTCTTCGGGGCTGTGATCCCGAAGAACACGATGCTCACCGTGACAACCAGGACCAGCGTGACCGCCATCAGGAACGCCTGGACGATCATCTGCGCGGCTAGCACCCAGTACGCGGGGACCGGCGTCGTGGAGAGGCGGCGCAGGATGCCGAGTTCACGGTAGGAGACCAGCGGCCCGGGCAGATAGGTGAACGCAATAAGCGCTACCGAGAAGCACATCAGGATCGGGATGTAGACGTCGAATGGCGAATAGCCGCCCAGGCTGCTTGACGGCTTCTGGAACGCCGGGATCTCGCCGAAAATGACCAGGAGCAGCACGGCGATGCCGGCGCCGGCAATCATCCCGGCCGGCTGCCGCCAGGCCAGCCTCGCCTCGTTGAGCACAATATGGGCGAACGCGGCGCGCGGCGCGCGCGGCCGGGTAAGCGTGAGTGCGGTCATGACTGGGCTCCTTCTTCTGCCTCGTGCAGGTTCCGTCCGGTGAGCCGCACGAAGGCGTCCTCCAGGGTGGACGCGTCGATCCGCACATCCGTCGTCTCGACGCCCGCCTCATGCAGGGCGACGATCACGGCGGTGGCGAGTTCGCCGGTACCGGTGACGGCAATGTGGCGGCCGTCGTGCTCGATCGCGGTGACGTCCGGCAGGCGCGTCAGCAGGCTTTCGTCGAACGGTCCTGACGGCAGGAACCGGACGGTCCTGACCCCGGTTGCCTGCGCAGCCAGGCCCGCCGGCGTGTCCAGCGCGACAATGCGGCCGGCGTCGATGAGCGCTACCCGGTCGCATAGCCGCTCGACTTCTTCCATGAAGTGGGTGACCAGCAGGACCGTCGTTCCGCGGTCACGGACGCGCTCGATGAGTTCCCAGGCATCCCGGCGGGCTTGCGGGTCGAGCCCGGTTGTCATCTCGTCCAGGACCGCGATCCTGGGCGATCCGATGAGTGCCAGCACCACGGACAACCGCTGCTGCTGGCCGCCCGACAGGGACCGGTAGTAAGCGTGGCGCTTGCCGGCCAGCCCGAGCACCTCCGCCAGCTCCCCGGTCTCGGCGGGATGGCGGTAGAAGGACCGGTACATGTCGATGATCTCGCCGACCCTGAGCTTGGCCGGAAAGGCGCCCGACTGCAGCTGCACTCCGGTGATCTCGTGAATCCGGGCTTTGTCGGCCTGGGGATCGATGCCCAGCAGCCGGATAGCCCCCGAGTCCGGGGCCCGCAATCCGATGGTGCACTCGACAGTGGTCGTCTTCCCGGCCCCGTTCGGGCCGAGGATGCCGAAGATCTCCCCTTCGGCGACCGAGAACGAGATGTCGCTGACCGCGATCACGGGTCCGTAGGCCTTGCGCAGATGCGAGATCTCGACGGCCGGAGCGCCGGGGCCATGTGGATCGCTGCCCAGAGCCTCGGGGGCTCCGGGATCGCCTGCGGCTGTATCGGTGGTTCTTGGCATGGCTATCTCCCAGCTGGATGGTGCCGCTACGAATCAGGCCGCCAGAGCCCGGCGGATTAATCGAGAGAAGGCGTTTGCACGCCTTGGCGGGGGCCGGTCGGGAAGACCAGGCCCCGCGCGGGTCAGTTACAGCCCGCCGAGCAGGTCGCGGAAGGCCTGAGTGTAGGCATCGAGCGCCTTGCGGCCGCGGCTGGTAAGGGTAACCGTGGTCTTCTGCGTGGAGCCGTTCTGGTCTTCTCACTGCTGGGATAGTCGGCTTCCTCAAGCTTGCGCAGTGGCGGCTGGTGGGGGCCTGACGTCGTATCCGGCCAGGCCTGCGGCCAGCAGGTCTAGCGCTTTCTGGCAGTCGGCTTGTAGGGCCCGGGCGAGCCGGCGCGGGCCGGCGGGGTCTGCCGTTATTCGCTGTCGGACGTAGTCGAGGACGGCCCGGTGGATGCCGATCAGGGTGTTGGCCACGACTTGGGATGTCAGGTCGTCGGGGCTGGCGCCGGTCTCCTCGGCTAGGAGCGCGGCGAGCGAGCGAGCGTAGCGGGCGAGGATCTGCTGCTCGCGGGCAGTCAGCGCGGAGCTGGACGCGATCAGCCGGGAGACCGACACCAGGGCGTCGGCGCTGGCCGGGTCGTCGGCGGCGAGCAGGCCGCGGGGCTGCAGGATAAAACGCCCGAAGGCCTGCAGGACCCCCTCGCCGGGCGGGCGGTCGCGGACGGCCTGCAGGAGCTCGTCCTCGAAGGCTTCCAGTCCCTGGTAGATGAGGTCTTCCTTGGTCGGGAAGTAGTTGAACACGGTCGTCTCGGACACCTCCGCCGCCCGGGCGATCTCGGCCACGCTCACGTTCTCGAAACCGCGCCGGGCGAACAGCTCCAGGGCGGTGGCCGCGATGAGCTGGCGGGTCTTGTGCTTCTTGCGCTCCCGCAGCCCCAGTTCCTCATCCATAGTCTGAGGTTACCAAAAAAATATTGACGCAGCAAGATTTGGGTGACATCATTTTCCTAGTCGCACCAAGTTAGCGGAGAGGAATGTGATGGCTCTTAACTCCCCGACGACCCGCCGCCCGGTCCGCCGTCGCTTCGCCCGCGATCACCCGGCCAGCCCGGAGTCGGCCGGCCCTGAGCGGGTCACCGGCCGGCAGCTGTGCGCCGGCCTGGGGTGGTCGGCCGGCCTGGCTGTCCTGCTCGCCATCGCGATCACCGGGGTCGCGCGGGCAGCCGCCCCGCACTGGGCCCGCACCGAGGGGCTGACCGTCGCGATCGTCGCCGCGGTCTACCTGGCCGTGATCGCCGGCCTGACTATCGC
>NZ_JBARCR010000245.1:0-3231 GCF_049794275.1 Trebonia sp. | reverse complement strand
CCGCGACATGGCCTCCATGCTGCTCGACGACTTCCGCGAAGCCGTGGCGCACTTCGATAAGCACCCGGTCACGACGCCCATGACCAAGGAGGAATCGGGCGGGTTCAGCCACCTGTGACGTGATGTGGCATCGGCCCGATCACGGGCCGATGCCAGCGTCGGCGGTGGGCGTCATCACCTGACCGCTGACCGGCTGGGTGCGTTCGGGTAGCAGCAGGACGGCACCGATCAGGAAGCACACCGCGCCGATCAGGGTCTGCGTGTCGGCTCGCCCGGCGTTGTACACCTGGCCGGTCACCGGGTTGATGTAGCCGGCCACGGCGGAGATGCCGAAGGCGACCGACCCGATCAGGTTGAGCAGCGTGATCCACCAGGAATAGGACCGGGGGCGCCAAGCGGCCCAGCCGTGGCAGACCTCGTACCAGGCCAGCGCGCTAGACACCAGGAAGCAGACCGAGCCGATAGCATCGGGGCGCCACACGTGCTCGTGAGCCGCCTGCGCGGATAGGTCGGTCACCATGGCCAGGCCGGTACTGACGTTGAAGTACAGGGTCCCGACGAGTTGCACCCCGGTGGCCCACCAGTCGATCCGCCTCGGCTGGTAGACGAAAAAGCGCCGGTGCGCTGGGTTCAGCGCGCCCGGGGCGGCGTCGACCGCCTCCCGGTAGCTCAGGAATGAGGCCGTGGTGAAAAACAGTGAGCCGACAAAGTAGGTGACCGTATCCCCGACGGCCCCGGCAGCGCTGGCGTATCCCGGCACCGAGCCGATCGCGAACAGCAGCGATCCGATGGCGAACAGGATCGCGATCCACCATCCGCGGGCCTTAGGCGCCCACCACGTCGAGCCGACAGCTGGCTTCTGGTGCTTACGGTGGTGGCGGGATTCCCACCGGACTATGACGCCGTCCGAGCGCACGCGGTCCACGAACGTCACGGGAGCCTCGATGACGACGTCGCGTCCCTCACGGTTCCGCGTGTTCACGAACGCCTCCTTTACACCTCACCCACGGAATCATCGCACCTCATGCCGGGGCGAGCTTCATCCCGCAGAAGGGGGTTAAAGGACGGTTCAGGCCTGTTGCGGGACGGGTGCGAACAGGCCGAGAGCACGGGCCCGGTTGATGGCCTCCAGGCGGCGGTGGGCGCCGAGCTTGTCGTACACGTGCCGCATGTGCGTCCGGACCGTGTTCACCGACACGTAGAGCTCGCGGGCGATCTCCGGCGCGGAAAGGCTGGTCGGCAGGAGGCGGACACGGGCTTCGGCCTGGCTGAGCGGCTCGGGCAGGTCCTGCGGCGGGCCCGCGGCCGGCGCCGCTTGCTCTGGTGGGCCCGCGGCCGGTACCGCGGGGGGTCCTCCCGCCTAGCGCGCTGATGATCTGCCGGACCAGCGCGGGGTGCGCAGTGCGCTGCCGCGCGTGGCGTTCAAGCAGCTTGCCCGTCTGCTGGTGTACTGCCGTGATCATTGTTAGCGCGTGACAGCTCCAGCACTCCGCAAGAGGGGCGAACCGTTGTCCGTATGGCCGAGGCGACTGCAGGACGGCACGTCGGGTTGCGTGCAGCTCTTCGCGCGCGGCGCGTCAGTGGTCGGGATCCCGGAAACTGGGCTCGCGGCCTTCGTTGAACGCTCCGATGCCTTCGACTCGGTCGGGGTGGACGGCGGAGCGCCAGTGTGCCTCCATCATGATCGCGATGGCTTGCTCGATCGGCTCGCCCTGGCCCATCCGGACCGCCTGCTTGACGGCCTGTACCGCGGTCGGTGAGTTGCTCGCGATTTTCTCCGCGATCCGGTGGGCGGCGTTGATGAGCTCGTCCTGGGGATAGAGTTCGTTGACCATTCCGAGCCGGTGCGCTTCCTGCGCGGTGATCGGGTCGCCGGTCATCAGCATCTGCATGGCTTTGCCCGGGGGGAGCAGGCGGGGAAGCAGCGCTGGCGATCCGCCCCCGGCCGCGAGGCCAACCATCGCCTCGGGCTGGGCGAAGGTGGCGTTGTCGGATGCGATGATGAAGTCGGTGCTCTGGGCGAGTTCGCAGCCGCCGCCGTAGGCGATGCCGTTGACGGCGGTGAAGATCGGCTTCCGCAGCTGGCGGACGGTGTCGAGGGTCCGGTCGAAGTCCTGGCGCTGCCGCAGCCAGTCCTCTTTGGTCATGTTTTTGCGCTGGCGGAGGTCGCTGCCGACGGAAAAGGCCCGGCGGCCGGCTCCGGTGAGGATGACGGCGCGGACCGCGGGTCGGACCGCGATCGTCTCCAGGATCTCGGTCAGGAGCGCCCCCATCGCCGTGGTGATCGCGTTGTCCGCGTGCGGCCGGTTCAGCGTGATGACCGCCACCCTCTCGTCCTGCGTGTACTCGACGAGCACGGGCAGGTCGGGTTCGTCGGCATCCGCCGACGGCGGGCTGAAGTCGAGTGCCTTCCAGCGGTCGGTGCGTGCTGGGCTCGTTCCCATGTTCTCCTTCCTTCCTGTTCAGCCGTTCTGGATGTCCATCTCCGCCAGCCAGCGCAGCGCCCGCAGACCCGGCGCGAAGAAGTACTCCCCGCCGCGGGTGATCACGAACGGCGGCAGGCTCTGCAGCCGCCGGCGGATCGGCCGCTGGGGGATGGTGAAGGTGCCCGTTCCGTCGTTCGCTCCGGCGAGCGGGTCTTTTTCGGCGGGCGCGCCAATGAAGATGCCGTCGTTTAGCCACTGCGTCTTGACGAATTCGAACTGGCGCTTGGGGTGAGCTCCGGCAAAGACGAAGATGATACCGCGGTCCGCGCCGTCGTCCTCGAAGACGCCTTCGGGGAGCATGGGGCCGTAACTCGTGCCGAGCCGGAGCATGCGGTGGAGGCGGACGTCGACGCTCATCTCGTGATCGAGCGCGTCCCGGGGGTTTGCACGCCGGGCATGCGCGCCGGCCGGACATTTGAAGCCGCGCAGATCATCGGTGTAGCCGAAGCGGTTGTTGCGGCCTGGGTCCGCGCCGAGATCGGCATCGTCTTGCCCGGGGGATAGCGTGAGCGGCGCGCCGCTCTGCCAGCGGCCGACCATCTTCGCGCCGAGCAGCGCCTCCTCTTCGCGGCTCGCCGCTTTGGCGCGAAGGTACTGCCGGTAGGCGGCGACCCGGGTGTGGAGTTTCCTGAAGGCCAGGTAGGTGCCGTTACGGCCGAGGATCTCGGGGGTCGGCATCGGTCCCGTGCTTCCGGTCTCGTCTGGGTAGCCGAGGATGAACTCGCCCGCCTTGATCGGCCGCTCG
>NZ_JBARCR010000244.1:0-2867 GCF_049794275.1 Trebonia sp. | reverse complement strand
GTGCTGCAGGTGCCGGTGCAGGCGACCTCGCTCGGCCCGGCGCTCGCCGTCGCCGCCGCGCTGGTGAAGTCCGCGGAGGACGAGGCGAAGTCAGTCACCGAGCAGCTCGACGAGCCCGAGCGCGAGGCGCTGCGGCAGGCGTTCGGCGAGGGCTCGACGGGGAAGGGCGTCGCCAAGGCGATGCGCGGCGTCGCCGGGGCCATGAAAGACCTGGAGGACCGGCAGAAGTCGCGCGCCACCCGGGTCAAGCGGGACACTCTCGACGGCGCGCTGCTCGATCTGGCGGCCTTCTACCGGGACGTGCTCATGGTGCAGTACGGCGCGGACGTCGAGCTG
Source organism: Trebonia sp. (assembly GCF_049794275.1). Lineage (NCBI taxonomy): Bacteria > Bacillati > Actinomycetota > Actinomycetes > Streptosporangiales > Treboniaceae > Trebonia > Trebonia sp. The sequence continues at coordinate 2,531 of NZ_JBARCR010000244.1, read as the reverse complement.
GCCAACGCGGACCGGATCGAGGACGTCCGGCGGCTCGCTGCCGCAGCGCCGCCGGAGGCGACGCTGCGCCGCATCGAGGCGATCATGCGGTGCCGGGAACGGCTCACGCTCAACGTCGCGCCGCTGCTCGCGGTCGAGGAGATGACGATCTCGCTGTTCCAGGGCTAACGGGCCTGACCGTCAGCTGATCGTCAGGATGCCTGAATGGGCAGGAACGGACGGGCCGTCATGGTGACGCCGCCCAGCGCGCGCTATGCTCCGGGCACGCTCCTGGAAGCAGGTACGCCTCATGCCTCAGTACGGCACGTGGTTCAGTTACGGCGGTGCCGCCAGGATCTGGCTTGCCGTCGGCTTGTTGGCCGCCGCAGGAGGCCTGGCATGTGCGGGGATCTGGCTGCCGCTGCCTGTCCGAGGCGCCAGGCCAGGCAGGGCGGCCGTGATTGCCGCGTACCTGGCCTGGGTCGCGGCGATGGCGGCGTTCATAGCCTGCTTCGTCATCTACGTCCGGCAAGACCTTCACGAGTATCACATCACCCTAGCCAAGGCCCAGCCCCGTAGTCCCGTCACTCTCGTCACCTTCCTGGCAGCAGTGACCGTCTTCATCTTCGTCTTGACACGCAGCTCGCCTGGCGTCGGGACGAGGCTGGCCAGCGCCGCCGTCGGCGCGGTGGCGGGGCTCGCGTTCTTCGAGTTGCCGTTCCAACTTATTGTCCTGGTCAGGACCTATCCCCCGATTCCGCCCGACCCGGCCTTCTACCGGGCGCTCCTTAATGTGCCCCTGTTCCTGGTCAGTCTCACCACGCTGCTGCTCCTGTCACTGTCGCCCATGGTGAGGCTGACCAGGGCCACGTTCTTTGTCCTCGCGCTGATGCTGGTCGTGTTCGCGGCCTGGGCCCTGTCCGGCTTCGGCTACCCTTCCGCACCGCTCCCCACCACGCTGAACATCGCGTCGAAGCTCCTATCCTTCGCCGCTGCTCTTACCCTCTTCCTCCCCGAGCGGTCCCTGGCGACAGCAAACACCGCGACCGCATAGGAACGAGCGCATAGGAACGAGCGGGGCCGCGCTTGCTAACCGGCCGCTAGCTCGAGCTGGCGGGCCAGACGGTTAGCTGATCACGACCAGGCTGCCGAGCGGGATCGTCGAAACAAGCTGCAGTGCCGTCGCGGGTACCCGCACGCAGCCGTTACTGACCGACTGGCCGAACACGGACGAGTCAGGCCAGCCGTGAATGCCGACAGTGCCCGGGCCGCCCCCGTACGTGGACAGCGCGTTGGAGTGGGTACCCAACGGCACGATCAGCGGGCTGTACGTGGGGTCGGGAGGGGCCAGCAGGGCGAGGAGGAAGGTTCGTCCCGTAGGCGTCGGCGTTCCCGGAGCACCGATCGCCACCGTCCACGCCCCAAGCAGCTTGCCGTCGTTATAAACGCTCAGCCGGTGGGTGGCGAGGTTCACCCGCAGCAGATACGACGTGTGGCGGGTGTCGAGCTTCGCGCCCGCGGTGTAGATCCAGCCGGTGATGTGGTCGGGGCGGCTCGGCAGCAGCACCTGGTCCCAGCCGGCACCGGTTCGCACGACGGGGACCCAGGTCGGGGCGCCAAGCTCGGTGGCAGGCAGCATGGCCACCGGTGCCTTGCCTGGTGCGGCGTAGACGACCTGCGCGGCCAGCGGGTGAACGACCAGCCCGTTGGTGACGGCGAAACGCGCCGGGTCGGCAGGCGCGGCCGGGATGGTGGCGTACGTCGTCGCCTGGGGCAGCTTGGCGGCCGTCGCCGCGGAGACGCTGACCGGCGGCACGACGTACTGCTGCGTAGCTGAGTTCGCCGTCGGCGCTGGCGAGCCGCCGCACCCGCTCAGCGAGACGGCGACGAGAGCGGCAGCAGCCGCTGCCGGAATAGCTCCGGCAGCGGCTTTCGGCCTGATCCGGCGGACGCGTCCTAGCCCAGGGCGCGTTCCCCGGCCGTCATGGGGTTGCGGCACGTCAGCCCGTCACTGGCAGGGAGCCTGTCACCGCCACTGGTGCCGGCGCGGACTGCGTCGGTGTCGGCGTCGGCGCAGGCGTGGTCGGCGGCGGCGTCACCGTGGTCGGCGTGGCCGTCGGCGTCTCCTGGCAGGTGCAAGTGGGTGTCGGCGACGACGGCGACGACTGCGGCCCCGAGGGTCCGCCAGGCGTCGCTACCGTCGACGACGACGCCGTCGGCTTAGGCGACGTCGACGCCAGCGCGGAGTTGGAGACGAACATTACCGTCAAGCTGGTGGCGGCCAGCGCCATGCTGGCCAGTCCGGCAATTTTTGCACGCTTGGTTAGCTTCAATGCCGTCACGCGATGCCTCCTGGCTGCGGGAAAATCGGGTGCGTGGACAGTAGGGGCTCAGGCCGGTCGCTCCGCTTGTCACCGCGCTGCAATGCCCTGGTGCCCTACTTCGGGGACACCAGAGCGTAATGCTATCGAAAGATGAGCATGTTACGAGTGAGTCCGCTTCGTGGTTACCGGATAGTGACCATTCGCCCGGCCGCGCTTACCCTAGACCGG
>NZ_JBARCR010000243.1:0-1898 GCF_049794275.1 Trebonia sp. | reverse complement strand
GCTCGCGGCCAAGGAGATCGACCCGGAAGGCGAGCGGATCACGCCGTGCCACATCGAGGTCGACAACTCGGTCAACATCGAGCAGCTCACGGGATGGGTCAAGGAGCGATACGGCCGGGTCGACACGCTCGTGAACAACGCGTCGGCGCCGCCCGACCTGTGGGCGATCGCGGGCACCACCGACCTGACGCCGGTGGCGGAGGCGCTCGACATCAACCTGTTCGGCGCGTGGCGGGTGACGCAGGCCCTGCTGCCGCTGCTGCGAAGGTCGCCGCGGCCCCGCATCGTGAACGTGTCGAGCGAGGGCGGCTCGATCGCGCTGATGAACGGCGGCCGTCCGGCCTACAGCGTCTCCAAGGCGGCGCTCAACGCGCTGACCAAGATGCTGGCCGGCGAGCTGTACCGGGACGGGATCCTGGTCAACGCGGTCTGCCCCGGCTGGATGCCGAACGACAGCAGCCGGCCAGGCGGCCGCTCCCGCACGTTCGCCCAGGGCGCGGCCAGCGTGGTGTGGGCGGCCACCTTGCCGAACGGCGGCCCGACCGGCACCTTCACCCGCGACGGCCGCGCGCTGCCCTGGTTATGTGGCCCGCAACGTCCCGCTAGCCGGCGGGTTCGGGCCTGGCGAGCGGCCAGCCGCCCGCCGCCAGCCGCGAGCGGACCCTGTTGATGTCCGCGTCGTTCGCCGTGGTGTGGGTGACCTCGACGATCGCCTTCTTGATCGCTTCCGCCGACTCGGGGTTGGCGGCGGCCTCCAGCTCAGTCGCGATGAGGCTGACTTCCTCGTTCGTGAGCTGGCTGCCGAGGAGGGCGAACAGCGGGATGTAGTCGTGCTCGGGTACGCCTTCCGGGTAGCCGGCCCGCAGCCATTCGATGATCTTGCTAAGAACTGGGGGGAGTGGCATTGTCTGCACTTTCTCTGACGGAACTGCAGGCCGGGTTACTTCTTCGCGGGCGCCGGGTGGCCGATCTGGTAGATCTCGTAGATGCTCCAGCCAACGGCGGCCAGGACGATGAGGAAGCAGAGCGCGGCGATCACTATGCCCGCGATGCTGCCGCCGAGGAGCACGTCGGAGTCGTCGCCATCGGCTCCTGCCGTGGCTGCCCGGGCCCGGTGCGGCCCGAGCGACAGCGCGTACAGGCCCCCGGCGAAGAGCGCCGGCAGGCCGGCGCCCGCGACCAGGCCGAAGACCAAGATCTTCCACAGTGCGCTGAGGTTAACCCATGACATTGCTGTTCGCTCCCTGTCAGCTCGCCGTCGCGGCGGGCTCGGGCTCGGCCGGCGCGACCGTTCCGGTCCATTCCGCGTTCACGTTGTTGCGGTCGACCTTGCCGGACCGGGACCGCCAGAAGATGAGCCCGGCGAGCCCGGCCAGGATGATGAGGATCACGATGACGCCCAAGGTACCGTTGACGGCGTGCGCGAGGGCGTAGGCCGCCGCACCGACGAGGCCGGAGCAGGGGAGCGTGAAGACCCACGCGGTCGCCATCCGGCCCGCCACGTTCCAGCGGACCTCGGCGCCCTTCTTGCCGAGGCCGGTGCCGATGATGGACCCGGTGGCCACGTGCGTGGTCGACAGCGAGTAGCCGAAGCTGCTCGACAGCAGGATGACGGCGGCCGAGGCGGACTCGGCGGCCATGCCCTGCGGTGCCGCGATCTCGACCAGGCCCTTGCCCAGCGTGCGGATGACCCGCCAGCCGCCGAGGTAGGTGCCGAGCGAGATGGCGATCGCGCAGCTGACGATGACCCAGAGCGGCGCGTTGGACCCGCTCGCCAGGGTGCCGTTGGCGATCAGGGCGAGGGTGATCACGCCCATGGTCTTCTGCGCGTCGTTGGTGCCGTGCGCGAGCGAGACCAGGCAGGCCGATCCGATCTGCCCGATCCTGAAGCCGTGCCC
>NZ_JBARCR010000242.1:0-3723 GCF_049794275.1 Trebonia sp. | reverse complement strand
CGGTGAAGAAGGCCGACATTGGCATCGCGATGGGGATCACCGGCACCGAGGTGACCAAGGAAGCCGCGGTGATGATCCTGACCGACGACAACTTCTCCACCATCGTCAAGGCCGTGGAAGTGGGCCGCGGGCTCTATGACAACCTCGCCCGGTACGGTCGGTGCCAGATCGGCGGCCTGTTCGGCTACATCCTCACGTTCCTGTCCGCCAGCATCTTCAACGTCGCCAAGGGCATACCGCTGCTTCCGCTGCAGACGTTGTGGGTGAGTTTCACCATGCTCTCCATCCAGTCGGTCGGGCTCGGCTACAGCAAACCCGCCGCCGGGCTGATGGACCGCCCGCCGCTGCCGCCCACCAAGCCGATCCTGACCCGCGGTCTCATCGTCTGGCTCGCCTTGGTCGGCCTGGTGATGACGGTCGGCACGCTCAGCGTGATCAGCTGGGCAGAGCACGAGCACGGGCTCGCCATCGCCCGGACCATGGGCATGGTCACGTTCGCGCTGTACCTCCTGTTCTTCTCGATCGAGTCGGAAGACCAACGGGACTCGGCGTTCTCCCTCGACACGTTCTCCGACAGGACGTTCGTCATCACGACCATCGGATCCTTCGTCCTGCTGGTCCTGTCCACCGTCCTGGACATCTTCCATACCGTCATGAAGACCGTCACGCTTGACGTCCGGCAGTGGCTGATCTGCACCGCTGTGGCCCTGTCGATCGTCGCAGCCACCGAGGCTCGCAAAGCGGTGCTGCGGCGGAGCGCCGCCGGAGCCATCCGCCCGGCCAGCGCCTCCGTGCCGGAGCCACTGCCGCCTGAACGCCCGGCGGGTGCCTGACATGGCCGGCCACGCATTGGGCTGGTTACTTGGCTAGGCAGCCTCCGTCGGTGACCAGGGTCTGGCCGGTCATGTAGTCGGATGCGGCTGAGGCGAGGAAGAGCGCGGGCCCTTTGATCTCGGCGGCCGCGGCGATCCGGCCCATGGGGATGAAGGCAGTGATGGCGGCGCGGACCTGCGGGTCGTCGATCGCGCCGCGGCTGAGGTTGGTCTGGTAGAAGCCGGGGCATAGCGCGTTGACCTGGATTCCCTGGCTGGCGTACTGCAGCCCGAGTTCGCGGGTCAGGTTGATCACGGCGCCCTTGGCGGCGTTGTAGGCCAGCGCAGGGAACAGGCTGGATGAGCCGGCCAGACCCCATATCGACGCGATGTTGATGATCTTGCCGGACTGCTGGGCGGCCATGACCTTGAGCGCTTCCCGTGCGCAGAAGAACACGCCGTCCAGGTCCACGTCCAGCACGGCACGCCAGTTAGCGGTCGGGTACTCGTGCAGCAGCAGGGCCTGCGGATCGGCGATCCCGGCGTTGTTGAACAAGATGTCCAGCCTGCCCAGAACCTCCACGGTTCGGGTCACCATCGCCTGGACCTGGGCCTCGGCGGTGACATCACAGCCGATCGCTATCCCGTGCCGGCCCAGGTTTCCGACTGCCGCTGCCGTCGCCCTGGCCGGCTCCTCGTCGATGTCCGCGCAGGCGACGTCCGCGCCCGCCTCCGCCAGCACCTCGCAGAACTGCCTGCCCAGGCCGCTGCCGGCCCCGGTGACCAGCGCCACTTTGCCGTCCAGGCTGAACATGTCCACCGGATTACCCACAGGTCCCTCGCCGCCTCCCGACCGCACCTACCTTCCTGCCTACTCGCCGCCGCGCAACCCCGGAAGAGGCAATTTCCGGCGCTGGCGGCAACCACAACCACGGCGATCTACCGCACCACGCGAAACACAAGCCAGCCCGCCGCCTGCGTAAACTGTCCGCACGGGAGGATCATGGCGAATCAGCAGCCGCTGGGCCCGCTCGGGCCTGACGTGGCGCTCACGCACATCCTGGTAGTCACCGACCCGGCGCGGTCGCGGGATTTCTGGATCGACGTCTTGGGCGCCGAACTGTACCGCGAGTACGGCGGAACCAGCGTGGTGCTGCGATTCGCTGGCACCTGGCTGCTGCTGGTCAGCGCCGGCGGCCCGACCGCCGACAAGCCCACCGTGGTCTTCCAGCCGCCCGCCGACGCCGACCTGGTCAGTCACGCCATGACGCTGCGCGTGACTGACTGCCAGGCAGCCTATGAGGCGCTGCGGTCCAGAGGCGCAGCATTCCTGACCCCGCCGCATGACTGGGGCTCTGAGATCCGCTGCTTCCTGCGAGACCCAGACGGCCACCTCATAGAGATCAGCCAGTCAAAAGCCAGCTGACAGCCGCAACTAGGCTGGTCATCGAGACCGCCGCAACCGGCGGGGCGCTCGCGGCGGCCTCCGTACATAGCTGGCAACAGCGATGCTACCGAGGAGGTATCGGCATGGCTCAGCACGAGCACCGGCTTTCGACCACTACCGATGCGGGCGCGCTGGTCGAAAGCGATGAGCATTCGCTCACCGTGGGGCCAGACGGCCCGATCTTGCTGCAAGATCACTATCTGATCGAGCAGATGGCCAACTTCAATCGAGAGCGGATCCCCGAGCGCCAGCCCCACGCCAAGGGCGGCGGGGCCTTCGGGCACTTCGAGGTCACCAGCGACGTCAGCGCCTACACCAAGGCCGCCGTGTTCCAGCCCGGCACCCGCACCGACACCCTGATCCGGTTCTCTACGGTCGCCGGGGAGCGGGGCAGCCCGGACACCTGGCGTGATCCGCGCGGGTTCGCCCTGAAGTTCTACACCTCCGAGGGCAATTACGACATGGTCGGGAACAACACCCCGGTCTTCTTTGTCCGCGACCCGATGAAGTTCCAGCACTTCATCCGCTCGCAGAAACGCCGCGCCGACAACAACCTGCGCGACCACGACATGCAGTGGGATTTCTGGACCCTGTCCCCGGAGTCGGCGCACCAGGTGACCTGGCTGATGGGCGACCGCGGCATCCCGCGGTCCTGGCGGCATATGAACGGCTACAGCTCCCACACCTACCTGTGGATCAACGCAGGCGGTGAGAAGTTCTGGGTCAAGTACCACTTCAAGACCGACCAGGGCATCGAGTTCTTCACCCAGGACGAGGGCGACCAGATGGCCGCCACCGACACCGACTACCACCAGCGCGACCTGTACGAGCACATCGCCGCCGGAGAGTACCCGTCCTGGACGCTGAAGATGCAGATCATGCCGTTCGAGGACGCCAAGACCTACCGGTTCAACCCGTTCGACCTGACCAAGGTCTGGCCGCATAGCGACTACCCGCTCACCGAGGTCGGCCGCCTCACCCTCGATCGCAACGTCAGCGACTACCACACCGAGATGGAGCAAGCCGCGTTCGAGCCGAACAACCTGGTACCCGGCATCGCGCTGTCCCCGGACAAGATGTTGCTGGCCCGCGGGTTCTCCTACTCCGACGCACACCGGGCCCGGATGGGCGTCAACTACAAGCAGATCCCGGTCAACGCGCCGAAGGTACCGGTCCATGCCTACAGCAAGGACGGCACTATGCGGGTGGTCAACGTCTCCGACCCCGTGTACGCACCGAACTCCAAGGGCGGCCCGAAGGCCGACGCCGAGCACCACCAGCCGGATTACTGGTATGCCGACGGGGACCTGGTCCGCTCGGCCTACACCCTGCGCGAGGATGACGACGACTGGGGCCAGGCCGGCACCATGGTCCGCGAGGTCCTGGACGACGCGGCCCGCGAGCGCCTGGTCGCCAACATCGTCGGCCACCTGCTCGACGGCGTGACCGAGCCGGTTCTGCAGC
>NZ_JBARCR010000241.1:0-4625 GCF_049794275.1 Trebonia sp. | reverse complement strand
GAAGGTGTCCAGAAGGCCCTGCTCGCAGCCTGGGCGGTCGCGAAGACCAACGGCAAGGCGAACACGATGCTGGTCGAGGCGCCCGGATTCAGTGACGTCAATGTCGGTGCCGCCCAGAGCTACCTTCAGGCGTGCAGCGGCTGTACCACGGTCATCCAGCAGTTCAACCCGACCTCGTTCACGGACCCGACCCAGATCCAGAGCAACGCCAGCTCGGCCCTGTCCGCGCACCCCAGCGTCAACTATGTGATCTGGCCCACCGGCGGCCTGCCGCTGACGCCCGTGCTCGACGGGATGTCCGCCTCTCCCGACACCGACGCCCAGTTGCTGGTTGACGACGCGTCTCCGGAGGACGTCCAGCTACTCAGCCAGGGCAAGCTGCCCTTGGTCGTGGAAGGGCCCGGCGCGCTTCTCGTACTCGAAGCCATCGACAACATCAACCGGCTGGAGCAGGGTAAGCAGGCGCTCGCGGAAACGTCGCTGCGGATTCCGATCACCTACTGGACCCAGCAGCAGGCGCCCGCGCCCAACTTCCCGGCCATCACGGCGGCGCAACTCCAGACCAACGACTGGTTGTCCCCCTTCGCAACGGCATGGCATGTTCCGCAGCTCAAGAGCGTGATCCTGGGAGTCTCGAGCTGAATGAGCGGCGACGTGCGGTCCGACGCGACATCGACGGGCAGTCCTGTCGCGGCCGAACTCGCCGTTGACGCGGCCGGCCTGCGGAAGGTGTACGGGCCGACCGTGGCTCTCGCCGGCGCGGACTTCCAGGTCCTCGCCGGCGAGATCCACGGCCTCCTCGGCGAGAACGGCGCCGGGAAGTCGACGCTCGTGCGGCTCCTCGCGGGAGTCGAGCGACCCGACGGCGGCGAGCTGCGCTTCTTCGGAGAACCGGCCAGCGGCGGACCGAGCGAGCGGCGCAAGGCAGGACTGGCGTTCATCCACCAGGACCTCGGGCTGTTCGCGGAGTTCTCGGTGGCGGACAACATCGCCCTGTCCAGCGGCTTCCGCCGCCGCGGAAAGATCATCGACGAGCGCGCGACGATCAGCCGGGCCACGGAGACCGTCGAGCGCATCGGCTTTGACTGCGACGTCACCAAACCGGCCGGCATGCTGCCCCTAGCCGATCAGACGCTGGTCGCGGTCTGCCGCGCGCTCGCCGAAGGCGCCCAGCTCATCGTGCTGGACGAGCCGACCGCGTATCTGGAGGCGCGGCAGGTCAGGAAGGTGTTTGACTTGCTCTCCGGCCTCCGTGCGGACGGCGTCGCCTGCGTGCTGATCAGCCATCGCAGCGAGGACGTGCTGCGCGTCTGTGACCGGGTGACGGTGCTGCGCGACGGCCGCACGGTCGCCCGGCGGGAGGCGCGTGAACTGTCCGAGGTGAAGCTGATCCGGCTTATCACCGGCCGCGCTGACGCGTCAGACAGCGCGCCACGCCGTCCGCCGGCACCGGCCGGCCGGCCGGTGCGGCTGATGGTGGACACCCTGCGCGGCGCCGGCTTCGGGCCGGTCTCGTTCTCCGTGCACGAGGGCGAGGTGCTCGGGCTTTGCGGGCTGGCCGACGCGGGGCAGTTCGCGGTCGGCCGTGCCCTCGTCGGCGACGTCAGCGCATCCGGAGGCAGGCTTGCGGTCGACGGCACCGGTTTCAGCCCGAACGGCGTACGTGACGCGCTCAGGGCGGGAATCGGCTTCATTCCGGCTAACCGGACCGCGGACGGACTCGCCGGGGCCCTCACCGCCGCCGAGAACATGCTGATGAGTCCCCCGGGGAGGTGGTGGCAGCCGTTGCGAGGCAAGAAGGACGACGAGACGTGCCGAAGGCTGCTTGATACGTTCCGCGTGGCGCCGCCCGCCCCCGACCGTGAGGTATCGACCTTCAGCGGGGGCAACCAGCAGAAGATCCTGCTGGCCAAGTGGCTTGGCTTCGACCGCCGCCTGGTGATCCTCAACGAACCGTCGGCCGGCGTCGATGTCGGCGCCAAGGCCGACATCCACAAGCAGATCCGGGCGGACTGCGAGAACAACGGCACGGCAGCGCTCGTGATCAGCACCGACTTCCAGGAGATCGTCGACCTCTGCGACAGAGCCCTCGTTATGCGGCGCGGGGTCGTCGTCGGCGAACTGGGGTCCGCGGAACTCCACCCCGAGGTGCTCACCGAGATGGCATACGGAGGAATGGTATGACTGCCCCGACCAATCCCGCCGAGCGCACGTCCCTGGCGGGAGGAGGCGCGCCGCGGGAGAAGATCCCCAGGGGAATGACTGAGCGCGTCGGCAAGTACGGCCTGCTCATCTTCCTCATCGTCGCCTTCGCTGGTTTCAGCCTCGCGCGCCCTTCGGAGTTCGCGAGCTGGGCGAACGTCAAGACCACGCTGGATCAGCAGACGCCGGTCATCATCGGCGGCCTGGCAGTGATGATGACCCTGCTGACCGGCGAGATCGACCTGTCCGTCGCCGCGAACATCTCGCTGTCGAACATCTTCCTCGCGGGCCTGACGACCAACGACCACATCTCAACCCCCGTCGCGGTTGTCCTCGCGATCCTGGTCAGCACCGCTGTGGGTCTCCTCAACGGTCTGATTGTCGTGAAGCTGCAGGTCACATCGTTCGTCGCGACGCTCGGCATGGCAACTCTGATAGGCGGCGTCGGGCTGGCCTACAGTCACAGCACCGACATCCTCACGGTGCCGAGCAGCGTGACCGCCATGGTCCAGCATCAGGTCTTCGGCCTCGTCCCGCTAGCGGTGGTGTACGGGATCGTGGCGATGCTCGTCGTCGCGGCCGTCCTTCGCTACCTGCCAGTAGGGCGCAAGCTGCGCGCGGTTGGCGCCAACCCGCGTGCGGCAGCCCTGACCGGGATCCGCCCTGGCCTGTACCGGATCGCGAGCTTCACCTTCGGCGGCACCCTGGCGGGCATCGCCGGAGTCGTCCTCACCGGTCAGCTCGGGTCGGCGACCGCCGCCGGAACCGCCGACGCCCTGCTCTTGCCCATCTTCGCGGCCGTCTTTCTCGGCTCGACGGCATTTTCTCCCGGACGGCCGAACGTGCTCGGCCTGTTCGTGGCCGCGCTCTTCCTCGCGTTCGTCTCTTCGGGACTGGTCCTGCTGGGCGCTTCACAGTGGGTCTCGCCGCTGATCAACGGTGCCGCGCTTATCCTCGCGGTCGCCTTCTCCACGTGGGCCGCTCGTATGCAGGCCCGCCAGTTCCGCGCCCAGCAGCTCAGGCAACTGGATGTCGAGGATGCCAAGGTCTCTGGTGGTTCCGGCTGAAAATCATCATCCCGAACGTACGGTGGCGGCTCCCGACGCCTTGGGTTCGCGGATGGGGGCGGGCACTTGGCTCATTCACCCCTAGAGCAGGAACGGCACGGGGCCTGAGCTTGAACCGCAGCAACCACTACCCTTGGAAGGCGACATGAAGATCGATGTGCACGGCCACCTGAGCGCGCCTGAGTCGCTCTACGCCTACAAGGCGAACCTGCTCGCCCACCGCGGTGCGCATGGCCGGGGCAGCGCGGGCGTCACCGACGACACGCTGCGTGCCGCGCTGACCGAGCCGAACAGGACCTTCGGGAACCAGTCGCACCTGCGGCACCTGGACGAGGCCGGCGTGGACGTCCAGCTGATCTCGCCGCGGCCTTACCAGATGATGCACAGCGAGCAGGCCAAGCTCGTGGAATGGTTCGCCGAGGAGACCAACGACGCCATCGCGCGGACCTGCCGGATCGAGCCGGGCCGTTTCCGCGGGATCGCGGGGATGCCGCAGAGCATGGAGACCACGCCGGAGCGCTGGACGAAGGAACTGCGCCGCTGCGTGACCGACCTCGGTTTCGTCGGGGCGATGCTGAACCCCGACCCGTACGAGGGCGCCGCGCAGCCGCCAGCGCTGAGCGACCGGTTCTGGTACCCGGTCTGGGAGGCGGTGTGCGAGCTCGACGTCCCGGTTCTCATCCACTCGGCCGGCTGCAGGCCGCCGGCCAGGGAGAGCTACTCGCTGCACTTCATTCAGGAAGAGACGCTCGCCGTCGCGGCGATGCTGTCCAGCTCCGTCCTCGATGACTTCCCCACGCTGAAGATCATCGTCTCGCACGGCGGCGGCGCGATCCCGTACCAGCGCGGCCGGTTCCAGCCGGGGGCGCTGCGTGCCGGGATCACATTCGAGGAGCAGATGCGCAAGCTCTACTACGACACCTGCCTCTACACCAGGGACTCGATCGAGCTGCTGCTGCGAGCGGTGGGCACCGACCGCTGCCTGTTCGGCACCGAGAAACCCGGCACCGGCTCGACGCGCGACCCGCGGACCGGGCGCTGGGTTGACGACATCCACCTGCTGATCGAGGACATCGACTGGCTTGACGACGGGCAGCGCAAGCAACTGTTCGAGACGAACGCCCGCGAGCTGTTCCGCATCTGACCGGACAGGAGCGTCAACCATGGCACAGATCGCCCTCGGCATCGGGACCTCGCACGGCCCGCAGCTGAGCACGCCACCGGAGCAGTGGGGGCAACGCGCCGCCGCCGACCACCGCAACCCGGCTCTCGCCTTCCGCGGCGGCGACTACTCGTTCGCCGAGCTCAGCGAGCTGCGCGGCGCCGCCTTCGCGGCCGAGTGCGAGCCCGGCGTGC
>NZ_JBARCR010000240.1:0-3566 GCF_049794275.1 Trebonia sp. | reverse complement strand
GTAGTCGGTCAGGGCCGGTTCCAGCAGGTCGAAGACCTGGTGGGCGGTGTCGGCCACGATGGCGGCGATCTCCTGGTTGTCCTTGTCCTCCAAGGTCAGGTCCATGATCTGCTGGAACAGGGTGCGGTGGGCGGCGGTGAGCAGGGCGGCCGCGGCCCGCGGCGTGAGGTCGCCGGGGGTGGCCGCGGTGTGGGCGGCGAGTACCTGGGCGAGGGCGTCCTCGCGCAGGTCGTGCAGTTCGCGGAGGCGGGCGGTGAGGGTAGGGCTGTCGGCGAGCATCCGGGCGAAGCCCGGGCCGGAGAAGCCGATCACGGCGTCGTGCCGCGCGACACCGGCCAGGAACTCCCGGCGCAGGGCGGCCAGCGCGGACTCGCCTACTGAGCGGGTGGCGACGGTGCGGGCCAAGCTCGCGGTGAAGGTCTCGTGGTAGTCGAGGGCGAGGTCTTCCTTGCGCGGGAAGTAGTTGGTGACGGTCATCTTGGCGACCTGGGCGGCGGTGGCGATCTGGGCGATGGTCACCGACTCGAAACCGTGCTCCATGAACAGCCGGGTCGCCGTGTCGGAGATCGCCTGACGGGTCTGCTGCTTCTTCAGCTCGCGAAGTCCCACGGTCATAGCGACCATCCTCTCATAGGACTGACCTAAGAACAGGATTGACATATATTTAGGTTAAACCTAAATTTAGTTCCGTCTCCAGCGAGAGGAGTGCGCATGAACTTGCGCATCACGCCATGCAAGAACCAGTTCCCACCCCTGGGAAGGCAGAGCCGCCCGACTCCCGGCCCGTCCCACTGAGAGTGCCCAGGTACGACAAGAGAGGGCGCTGACACATGCACATTCGGGCCACGCCCGAACAGATCGCCGCCGTCAGGGCTCAGACCGAAGCGAAAGGACCTCACTCTTGATCTTCACCCGAGCAGTGCTCGACTACCTGGCCACGCAGCACATCGGGCGGCTGGCCACCGTCTCGCCCGACGGGCAGGTACAGAACAACCCGACCAACCTCGTCGTCGACGCCGACGCCGGCACGATCGTCATCGGCGGGGGCGCGCTCGGCAGGTCAAAGAAGTTCCGGAACGTCCAGCGGGCAGCACGGTCGCGTTCGTCGTGGACGACCTGGCGACGGTCGACCCATGGGCGCCCCAGGGGCATCGAGATCCGAGGCGCCGCGGTGGCGCTGACCGATTAGGAACCGCCGCTGCCATCCCAGTCTCGAGAGATCATTCGGATCACCTCGATCAAGATCGTCTCTGGGGCTCGATGGACCGCGCGCGAGCCGTGCGGTGTGAAGTCCCGTGACGGCGGAGCTGTCCAGACTCGAGGGGAACATTCATGTATATCCGTGCCGCACCCGAAGAGATCAGTGCCGTCAAGGCTCAGCTCGAGCTGCTGGGGGCCGGCGTCCCCGACCTGCCGGTCGGCGCCGACCGCGGGTCCGCGCTCCCCCGTGGGAGCGGGGTGTCGGGCCAGTGGGTGAACGCCTCCGGGCGGTCGGCCACGGACGCGGGGGTCGTGTTGTACGTCCACGGCGGCGGCTTCGCGCACACCGAACCACGAGCCGAACGGCAGCTGGCCTATCACCTGTCCAAAGCGACAGGCCGGCCGGTCTTCGCCCTCGACTACCGGCTCGCCCCGGCACATCCCTACCCGGCTGCTCTGGACGATGTTCTGGCCGCCCACGACAGCTTGCTCGCCGGTGGGGCGGCGGAGGTCGTCCTGTTCGGCGAGTCCGCCGGCGGCACCCTGGTCCTGTCGGCGCTACTCGCGCTCAAGGCCGCGGACAAGCCGCTGCCCAGGACCGTCGCCGTGTCGCCGGTGACCGACCTGACCCTGTCCAGCCCGTCATTGAGTACCAACGACGGGCTGGACCTGATCAGCCGAGCCGTGCTGGAACAGGCTTGTACCCAGTACCTGGCGGGGGCGCGAGCCGATTGCGCGCCTCAGTCACCCCTGCACGGAGACCTGGCCTGGCTGCCCGACCTGCTGCTGGTGGCCGGGGCGGCGGAGGTCCTGGTCGACGACGCCCGGCGATTCGCCGCTGCTGTCGCCGCGGCAGGAACGGCCATTGAACTCGATGTCTACGAGGGCATGCCGCATGTCTTCCACCTGGCGACGCTGACCGGCACGCCGTCATCCACCACGACCACGTTCCTGCGCCGCCTGGCGGACTGGACCGAAAGGAGATCCGCGTGAACCTGCGCGTTACCCGAGAAGAATCGTTGCGACTGATAAGCGTGCACGCCCGCCCCGACGACGAATCGAGCAAGGGCGCCGCGACACTGGCCAAATACGCCGCCGAGGACGTGGACGTCCTCGTGGTTACCTGCACCGGCGGCGAGCGCGGCACCGTGCTCAACCCCGCCATGGACCGGCCCGAAGTGCGCGGCGACCTCGCCAGGATCCGCCGCGCGGAGATGACGGCCGCCTGCGACATCCTCGGCGTCCGCCAGCAGTTCTGTTCGTAGCGTTCCGGGGGAACGAGACGTATACCCACGGAAGGGATAGTGGTGACCGCCCTCAGGCTCACCCGCACCACGATCGGCCCAGCGGGTGCCGCGGATGTGCCCGCCCACGCGCCGCTTCTGCACGGACCGCAGGAGCGGCGGCGGCGCGGCCGGGCGCTGGCTTCCCGCCACGGGGGCGCGGGCATGAGCGCCTCCGGACAGCCCGCGCGTTACGAGATCCGCATCGACCTCGACAGCCATTGGGCCGCCTGGTTCGAGGGTCTCCACCTCAGCAATGACGGCACGCAAACGGTCATCTCCGGCCCGCTCGCCGATCAGCCCGCGCTGCACGGGCTGCTGGCCAAAATCCGCGACCTTGGGCTCTGCCTGATCTCTGTGCGCCGACTCGACTCCGGCGACGCCGGCGATGGAGCGCCACTAAGAGACCCAATCCGGATTCCCTCGCTCGGCCACCCTGAGCCACGATTTTCACGCTCCGGTGTCCACGATTCAGTGGGTCGTGAGCGGGTTCGTGCTGGCGCTGGGATGGTGATCCCGGTCAGCTGCTGGGCGATGGAGCGCTTCGGCGCCAAGCAGATGTGGATGTACTCGGCCAGGAACTGTGTCAGTCATAAATGCGCGCCTCCCGGCAGCGAGAGCCCAGACAGCCGGGACTGGATGTCGGCGGTGACGGAGTCGGGTGGCTGGTCGGCGTCGACCGCGACCAGGATGCCTCGTTCGGTGTAGTACGGGACGAGCAGGCCCGTCGTCTCGGCGAAGACCTGGAGCCGGTGCCGGATCACGTCGGCCTTGTCGTCGGAGCGTCCGCCCTGGCTGGCCCGGTCGAGCAGCCGCCGGGTGAGTACCGCCTCGGGCGCGTACAGGTAGATCGCCGCGTCCAGTGTGACGCCGAGCCGCGCGGCGAGTTCGACCGCGGCGGTGGCCTGCGGGAGGGTCCGCGGGAAGCCGTCCAGGATGTAGCCGCCCTCGGCGGCGGCCTCGACGACGGCCGGGGTCAGCACGTCGAGCACGATCTGGTCGGGGACCAGGTCACCGCGGGCCTGATAGGCCGTGATCTGCTGGCCGAGCGCGCCGCCCGCGCGGGCCTGCGCCCGCAGCAGG
>NZ_JBARCR010000239.1:0-2936 GCF_049794275.1 Trebonia sp. | reverse complement strand
TAAGATCGTAAATCGCTGCTGTCACGGGAACGCGCGCTCAATAGATGACCGTAATTCCGGGACGACCAGATACAGAGCGTGGACCCGCCGGACCGGATCATGTCGCACATCAAGTGACGCCACGTGTCGCAGATCAAGCGGAGCCGGACACTAGCCGACCTAACCCCCTGACGCTCTTATTGCTGTCAAGTGCCAGCCGCAGCTATGGCGGACGGGGCGGACCTAGGGTCACGATCCGACGCGAGACCCGACTTGGCTCACCTTAGTGGGCAAGTCAGTTGGTACCGGTGATCGCGTCGAGGCTTGGCGAAGGTCGTTGGAGAGGGATCGATCCGCATCAGCGGAAGTCGGCGACGAAACTGGCCTGCTCATGGGTCTCCACGGCATCCAGGCTGTAGTGCTGCCTGACGTAGGCGACCGCATCAGTGGCCGGGGCGCCGTCGAGAACGGCGAGGCACGCCAATGCGGTTCCGGTTCTGCCCCTGCCGCCCACGCAGCCGACCTCAACACGTTCGATGGAGGAACGCGCCAGTGCCTCAACGAGGTTTTCGCGTAGCGCCGCCGGGTTGGCGGGGAGTCCGAAGTCCGGCCAGTCGACCCATCGGTATTCCCAAGTCACCCCGTACAGGTCGCTGCCGACCACATATACGGCAAACTCGGGATCAGGCCTATAGGGGTTGTCGATGCGCAGGCCGCGTCCACGGACCAGCCGCCCCGACGGCAGCGGCATAACTCCGTATGCTCCGGGTTCCCATGTCTGGCTTACCTGGTCAGGGTAATTCACCGCCGTGCGAGCATCCTGGAATTGCCGTGCGTCGAACGCGACTTCGTCTTGACTGTCCGCATATACACAGACACCAGCTCACTCTACGGGGCCATCGTTAGCGCGCAAGTTTGCTTCCTGAACACCGGAAACCCGCAGGTGAGCGTCACGAGCCGGCTGTGAACTCTCGATTGTGAGCCAAGTCAGGAGTGCCAGCCGCAGCTATGGCGGACGGGGCGGACCTAGGGTCACGATCCGACGCGAGAGGACGAGCGCCTGTGTCATCCTGGGCGATGTGAGCCGGCTTGTGTACGTCTCCGGGAGGCTGGGGGCGGGGAAGAGCAGCCTCGCTTTCCCGCTGGCGGCGGAGCTCGGGTATTCGCTGGTGACGAAGGATCTGGTTAAGGAGACGCTGCACGACGCCCTATACGTCCCGGGCGAGGATGAGCTCGACCAGGCCTGGTCGCGGCGGCTGGGCGGCGCGTCGATGGAACTGCTGTGGGTGCTCGCGGCCTGCGCGGGCGACATGGTGATCGAGGCCAACTTCCACCCGCAGAGCGAGTACGAGCTGGGTAAGCTCCGCGGCCTGGGCGACCGCGTCGTCGAGGTGCACTGTGCGTGTCCCGCCGAGGTGGCGGTCGCCCGCTACAACGCCCGGCCGAGGCATGAGGTTCACTGGCTGACGACGGCGACGCTGGCGACGATGGGCAAGTACGACCGGGCGGTCGGCATCGGCCCGCTGATCACCGTGGACACCACCGTGCCGGTCGACGTCGCGTCAGTCGCCGCCGAAGTCCGCCGCCTGCACGGAGCCTGACACCACATCCAGAGCCGTGCCTAGCTCCACTTGATGTGCGACACGTCCTAGGAATTCCGTATTCAGGTTCTCCGTGGTCAGCGGCAGATGGTGCTGGCCTGCGGTAACACCTGCGCACCGCAGGCCAGCACGAACGCGGTCAAGCCGCTCCTAGCCGCAACAGCCGGGTTAGCTGTCAGTGCACGAAGGCCAGTGATCGACCGCCCACTCCTGCCAGCCCGGCCAGCCCGTCGGGGGATTAGGAATCGCACCCCCGTTGAGTTCGGCGGCGTCAGGCACCTGGAACTTCTCCCGCCACTGGTCCAGCTCGGCCTCGCTCATCGGGAACGTCTGATGCGGTGCCGTCGCCTGGCGATGTGCGACGCGGGCGAGCTGAACGTCTCTATCTACGGGCAGGTAGACCACCTGGCATCCTGCCCCGGCCGACTGCGCCAGCCAGCGCAGTGCCGACCGTTCATCGCGGCCCCAGAGCCCGAAGTCGAGCACGACACTGGTCCCCAGCCGCAGGGCCTGCAGCGCGACCGAGATGAGCCGCCCTTCGAGCACGAAGCGCTTGCCGCCTGCCAGCGAATCGCCGAACAGTGGGATCATCCAGTGATCCGGGGTCAGCCGCAGCGCCGGGAGCGTCGCGGCGAGTTCTTTGGCCCGGGTGGTTTTCCCGGCCCCCGGAAGCCCGACGGTCAAGATCAGCGTGGCGGCACGCGGGTCCTGCGCGACGACGGGCCCGGACCGGGCTTCAGCGGGCACCGAGGGCGGGCGGCCGGACTGGCCGTGCGCGGCACCGAGGCTCGGTGCGGGCGGGCGCGGCAATAGTTCCTCGTATTGTGAATCGAAATGCTGCGACTGGGACATGGCTCCCCTGATCAGGCAAGGATGACCCGGCAGCGCGGGAACACACGCGTGACTGTCGGCCGGACACTGATCCGGCGGTACGTCCTGGCACTGACCCCGCCAGGGGACAGCCAACGAGGCCGCGGTTTACGGCAACCTCGGTACCGCCGCTAAGCGGCGGTCCGGATATTCATTGCAGCGCAGCAACCCATGAGCTTGACCGTAACACCAGCCAGCACTATCAGCACGACCCGGCATCTCTACGCGGTCGCGTTCTACTACCGAAACATTTCAAGGGCGCGCCTTCGGCACGCCAGCGCCGGGCCGTAGCACGGCAACAGCGCAGAAGGCGCGAGCTGGCCGAGCAGGAAGCATGATCTGAGATGGGCAGCACCACCAGGCCGATGGCGTCGGCCGGGGAAAGGCGGGAGACTGTCCGCTGCCGGGGCGTCGGCCCCCGCGCGACCTCTCTCGCGCGCGGGGGCGCTGCCGAGCCCGCGCTGCCGACGCCGGGCGGCCCTCCCG
>NZ_JBARCR010000238.1:0-2578 GCF_049794275.1 Trebonia sp. | reverse complement strand
CTTCACGTACGTCGTGTCGTGGGGCACGAGCTTGACGGTGCCGGCGCCCTCGATCTCCACCTCGGCCAGCCCCTCGAGCAGGGTCACGTGCTCGTCGCAGTTGTGCGAGTGCAACGGCGCGCCGGTGCCGACCGGGTAGGTGCTGATCCCCGTCGTGATCAGGTTTTCCTCTTCGGCGGACTGGCGCGTGATCAGCGGGATGGTGACCACGCCGCCGCCGCGGCCCAGCGGCGTCACGTCCTCGACCTTGATGACCGTCATGGCGTGAGGCTATAGCGGCCGAACCCGGCCCCGGCCCGCCCGGCATGCATCCTTAGCGTTCGGCGCCGGCAGCGCGCCAGCAGGCAATACTGAAAGGCACGAAGAGACGGCAAACGATTGAAGGATGCGCCGGGGCCGGCCTGGTCGACATCATCGGCTGCCTGGCAACTTCTCCCTGCTGGCGATGCTGCTCAACACGTTCCAGGTGGACCTGAAGCACGGCGACCAGCCGCCGTTCCCCGACGTGCGCGGCTTCGCCAAGGTCAGCGACCCGCGGAGCTGAACCGGGGCCAGGCGCGCGTGCGCGCCGCGGCCCGCGGGCGCGGCTGGCAGATCCTGGCCAGCATGAGCAGGCTCGCGGTCACCCCGAGCG
Organism: Trebonia sp.; assembly: GCF_049794275.1. Lineage (NCBI taxonomy): Bacteria > Bacillati > Actinomycetota > Actinomycetes > Streptosporangiales > Treboniaceae > Trebonia > Trebonia sp. The sequence continues at coordinate 1,944 of NZ_JBARCR010000238.1, read as the reverse complement.
CGCCAAGGACGGTCAGCCGCGGGTCCGACTCGTGCACGCCGTAGGCCAGCCAGCAGCCGAGCTCACCGAGGATGAGCAACCACGTCGCCCGCGAGACGCCGGTAGGCCTGGCTGTCCGGTACGCGGTCCAGATGGACGGCGCGACCTGGACGGCGAACGCCGCGGTCAGCAGCGTGCCGAGTCCGGCCCGGCCGAAAAGTGCCCCTGCCGCGGCGAGCAGCGCCGCCCACCCGGTGATCAAGCCGACGGAACGCGGCTCCGCTTCCCCCCGGCGAGTCAGCATGAGCGCGAGCAGGCCGGCCATCAGCGTCGCCGCGATCGCCGGCACCAGCGCGCTCCAGTACCTGGCGAGCGCGAAGTACGCGATCCAGGCAGCGTTGTTGAGGCTGGTGAGCAGGGCCCACGCCCAGGAGAGGCCCGTAGCATCCTCGGTGGCGCGCAGCCTGACGATCTGCGGCAGGAACTGCGGGATCGCGAGGATGGTCGCGGCGATGGGAGCGTAGTCGAGCACGTCGATCATGGCCGATCGCGAACCTCTCGGAGTGAATGCCGTTTCACTAGCGAAAATACGCTAGATTCGCCCATCTTTTCTTGCAAATGTGTTCACGATAAAGCATCCATGAGCAATAATATTGCTCATGGATGCGACTGACCGGAAGATACTTGCCGAGCTTCAGGCGGCCGGGCGCCTCACCGTCACCGAACTCGCCCAGCGGGTCTCGCTCAGCGTCGCGCCATGCCACCGGCGGCTGCGCGAACTGGAACGCAGCGGGGCGATCCGCGGCTACCGGGCCGTCATCGACCCCGCCGCCATCGGGCTCGGCTTCGAAGTGCTCGTCCACGTGACCATGGAACGGGAAGACGCGGCGACCATCGCCAGCTTCGAGCGCAGCCTGGCCGAGGTTCCCGAGATACACCACGCGGAACGGCTATTCGGCGATCCCGACTACCTGATCCGCGTCGCGACCGCCGACCTGGCGGCGTACCAAGCCCTGCGCGACGAGAAGCTCGCCACGCTGCCCGGCGTGCAGCGGCTCACCTCGACGATCGTGATGAAGCGAGTCGTGGACAACCGTCCGTTCCCGGTGCCGGCGCCATAGGAGACGCGCCTGCGTCGTTCCCAGGGTCTTACGTGGTGCCTACGGCGTCGCGAAACGGCGGCCCGCCGCTGAGCGGCGCGCCTAGCGTGGTCGCCGCGGCCGCCTAGACCCGTACCAATTTGGCTGCAGACCCAACATGCCGTAACGCATGCGAAGGGAACGCACGCATGACATTCAGTAACCAGGGCATCGGTGGTAGCGCTCCGCGCTGGCTCCGGCTGAGCAGGCGAGGCCGGCAGATTGGCGGCATTGCCATCGCTGTAGTGGGCGCCGGACTCATGGCGGGGCTGACCGGCTGCCAGCCGGTCAGCGTTGCTGCCAACTCTGGCCAGCCGCACGGCGGGCAGAGCGCCACCTCAGGCGGGCGCCAGACGACCTCGTCGGCCACGTCTTCGTCCGGTACCACCTCCAGCACAGCCTCGCTAGGCAACGGCAGGTACTCGTTCACCACCCTCGACAACCCGGCCGACCCCACGTTCAACCAGTTGCTCGGGTTCAACAACGGCGGCATCATCGCGGGCTATTTCGGTTCCGGCGCCGCGGGCCACCCGAACAAGGGCTATGTGCTCGTTCGTACCCGAGCCGGATTCAAGATCATGAAAGAGAACTTTCCGGGTTCGACGCAGACGCAGGTCACCGGCCTGAACGACCGTGGCGTCACGGTCGGCTTCTGGTCAGACATGAACACCGCGAACCAGCAAAACGACAACTTCGGCTTCTACTGGCTAAACGGGCGGTTCCACGACGTCAACTTCCCGACGCGGGACAACTCCGCACCGCCGGTGAACCAGCTCCTCGGGGTCAATGACCAGGACGTGGCCGTGGGCTTCTACAACGACGCCAA
>NZ_JBARCR010000237.1:0-4077 GCF_049794275.1 Trebonia sp. | reverse complement strand
CGCCTTGAGCGCGGGCAGCGTGGCCGGGGCGCGCAGCCGCTCGTCGGCGCGGCCGTGCACCAGCTGCAGCAGCTGGACGGCGAACTCGATGTCGCGCAGGCCGCCGGGGCCGAGCTTGAGCTCGCGGCCCGCCATGTTCCTCGGCAGCGTGGCCTCCACGCGGCGGCGCATCGCCTGCACGTCCTCGACGAAGTTCTCCCGCTGCGACGCCTGCCAGACCAGCGGGCTGACCTTGGCGACGTAGCGCTCGCCCAGGTCCAGGTCGCCGGCGGCCGCGCGGGCCTTGAGCAGCGCCTGGAACTCCCAGGTCTTGGCCCACCGGTCGTAGTACGCCAGGTGGCTGGCCAGCGTGCGGACGAGCGGACCCTGGCGGCCTTCTGGGCGCAGGTTCGGGTCGACGGGGAAGATGCTGCCCTCAGGGGTGGACCGCTCGCAGACCTGGATCACGCCCGCGGCCAGCTTCGTGGCCGTCCTGATGGCGGCCTCTTCCGTGCTGGCGGGCGCTGTGCTGGCGGGCGCTGGCTCGGCCACGAAGATCACGTCGACGTCGCTGGCGTAGTTGAGCTCGCGGGCGCCGCACTTGCCCATCGCGATGATCGCGAGCCTGGCCGGCGCGGCGTCGCCTGGAAGCTCGGCGCGGGCGATGGCGAGGGCCGCCTCGAGGACGGCGTCGGCGAGGACGGCGAGTTCCTGGCCAACCTCGTCCACCGACGCCTTGCCGGTGAGGTCGCGGGCAGCCAGGTGCAGCACGTGGCGGCGGTAGGCGGCGGCGAGCCTGGCCGCTGGATCAGTCTTGCCCGCGTCCAGGTCGGCTCTCGGCTCGGAGCTGCCGGGATCGGCGGCCACGGCGGTCAGCAGCCCCGCACGGATCGCGGCTTGGTCCTGGCGACGGTCGGCGTCCTGGCCGCGCAGCACGATGGTGTCCTCCGGGTGCCTGGCGAGATGGTCGGCCAGCGCCTTGCTGACGCCGAGCACCGCGGTGAGGCGGGCACTGAACGCGGCGTCGCTGGTGAGCTGCTCGGTGAGGCCGGATTCGCGTTCGGCGATCCGCGCCAGGCCGGCCAGCGCCAGGCCGGGGTCGGCTGCCTGGGCGAGGGCGGTGAGCACCGGGTGGCCGTCGGCGGCTATGCCGAGGGCGGCGAGCTCGCGTGCTGCGCGCGGGACGTCGGTGAAGCCCATCCGGGCCAGCCAGCCCGCTAGGGAGGTCCGCGTGCCGCTCACGCTAGGAGCGTATACCGGATGGCCGAGCTGAGCTGCAGTCCCCTGTTTGCCGTGGATCGAGTGCTCCGCGGCTTGTGATAGGCATTGGGCATGGTCGATCTCATCCCGCGCAGCGTACTGTTCGGCAACCCGGAGCGGACCAGCCCCCGGATGTCCCACGACGGGTCCCAGCTCGGCTGGATAGCGCCGAAGGACGGCGTCCTGAACGTGTGGGTCGCGCCTATCGACGAGTCCGACGGCGTCGACTGGGCGGCCGCGCGGGCGGTCACCGACGACACGGACCGCGGGATCAGGATGTTCGGCTGGGCGTGGGACGGACGGCACCTGCTGTACGTGCAGGACGCCGGCGGTGACGAGAACTGGCGGCTCTACGACGTCGACCTGGTCACCGGGGAGCGCAGGGACCTGACGCCGTTCGAGAAGATCCACGCGCAGATCATCGGGTCGAGCAAGCGGCGCCCGACCGAGGTGCTCGTCGGGATGAACGCGGACAACCCGCAGTTGCATGACGTGTACCGGCTGGACCTGGTGACCGGGAACCTGGTCAAGGAGATCGAGAACCCGGGGTACGCCGGCTGGCTGGCCGACGAGGACCTCGTGGTGCGCTGCGCGCTCGCGCCGCTGCCCGACGGGTCCCTGGACGTGCTGGTCCGGGATTCGGCGTCGGCGGACTGGCGGACGCTGCTGACCATCCCCGCCGAGGACGTGACGTCCAGCGACGTGGTGTCGTTCAGCGGAGACGGCAGGTCGCTGGTGATGATCAGCGCGGCAGGGGCCGACACCGGGCGGCTGACGCGGGTCGACCTCGCGACCGGCGCGACCACGGTGCTCGCCGAGGACCCCGAGGCGGACGTCACCGGGGCCGTGCTGGACCCGGACACCCGCGACCCGCAAATCGTCATGATTCTCAAGGACCGGATGACCTACGTCGTGCTCGACCCGTCGGTCCAAGACGACCTGAAGGCGATTCGCGGGCTGCACCCTGGCGACCCGATGTTCCTCGGGCGGGACGAGGCCGACCAGACGTGGCTGGTCGGCTTCAATGTCGACGCCGGGTCGCTCACCTTCTACCTGTACGACCGTGCGTCGAAGTCCGGCCGGCTGCTGTTCGAGGCGCGGCCCGCGCTGTCGTCGTACACGCTGGCGGCGATGGAGCCGTTCTCGTTCACGGCCAGGGACGGGCTGGAGATCCACGGCTACGTGACGTTCCCGCCCGGGCCGGGCCGGTCGTCGCTGCCGGCCGTGCTTGACGTGCACGGCGGCCCGCAGGTGCGAGACAGCTGGGGGTACAACCCTGAGGCGCAGTGGTTCGCCAACCGGGGCTACCTGTGCGTCCAGGTCAACTACCGTGGCTCCACCGGGTACGGGAAGGCGTTCGTCGCCGCCGGGGACCGTGAGTGGGGCGGCAAGATGCACGACGACCTGATCGACGCGGTGTCGTACATCACCGGCCAGGGCTGGGCCGACCCGTCGCGGGTGGCCATTTACGGCGGTTCGTACGGCGGGTACGCGGCGCTGGTGGGTGCCGCGTTCACGCCCGGCGTCTTCCGCTGCGCGGTGGACATCGTCGGGCCGTCCAACCTGAAGACGCTGCTCGAGACCATCCCGCCCTACTGGGCGCCGATGATCGCGCAGCTGTACCGGCGGGTGGGGAACCCGGAGACGGACGCCGAGTTCCTGTGGTCGCGGTCGCCGCTGTCCCGGGCGCGCGACATCAAGATCCCGCTGCTGATCGCGCAGGGCGCGAACGACCCGCGGGTCAAGCAGGCCGAGTCGGAGCAGATCGTCGCGGCCCTGACGGAGGCCGGGATCGAGCACGAGTACCTGCTGTTCCCCGACGAGGGGCACGGATTCGCCAAGCCGGAGAACCGGATCAGGTTCTACGCGGCCGCCGAGCGTTTCCTCGCCAGGTACCTGAGCGGGCGCTACGAGGAGTAGGCGCGGTGATTGCGGCCGCGCCGCGTTACGAGAAGAATCTCTGAACATGCGGGGCGGTTCGCGGTTCGCGGCGGTGATCGGTGCGTGCTGTGGTGCCGCCGCGGCCCTGCTGCTGGCGGGCTGCCATCCGCTGCCCCAGCTCGGGACCACGCACAACCCGCCTGCGCACGTCTACACGGTCACCGGGCGGGTGACGACGGTGGTCATCAAGGGCGGCTCGGGCAGCATCGACGTCACGGGCGGCAACCGCGGCACTATCGGCGTGTCCGAGGCCGCGTCGTACGGCAAGACGCCGCCGGCGGTGACGCACGTGATCTCCGGGACCACGCTGACGCTCTCCTACACGTGCCCGTCGGAATTCGTGTGCGGCGTGTCCTACGACGTCCAGGTGCCGCGCGGCGTGGCGGTCCGGGTGTCAACCGCCGCGGGGCCGATCACGCTGACGTCGCTGGCCGGACCGGTCAGCGCGCAGACCAGCGCCGGGCTGATCACGGCGATCAGCCTCAGCTCGCCGACCGCCACGCTGAAGTCGAACGCGGGCGGCATCGACGCGACGTTCTCGGCGGCGCCGTCGTCCGTGCACGCGTCGACCAACGTCGGTCCGATCACGCTGGCCGTGCCCGGCTCCGCGACGTACCAGATCAACACGCACGCCTACGTCGGCTCGAGCACCGTCACCGTGCCCAAGAACCCGGCCTCGCCGCACGTCATCTCCGCCAGCTCCGACCTCGGCAGCATCACGATCAGCCCATCGTGATACCTGGCCACGGGACGGGCGGCGTCGCTCAGTTGGCTGTCAGCGCGACGGGTGAACCGGGCGCCTACCGCGACCCGGCGCGCTTGCTGTCGCGTCTGGCCTGCTGGCGCGCGCCGGCGGCGAGCGTTCCCGCGCGGTCCCGTTCAGTGGCTGGATTGCGC
>NZ_JBARCR010000236.1:0-7672 GCF_049794275.1 Trebonia sp. | reverse complement strand
GATCCGGCCCGTCTCGTGCAGGATCACCATGAACAGCGCGGCGCTCGCCAGCAGGTGCGCCGGGCGGATCACCTGCCCGGCGCCGGACCGGACGGTCGCGGCCAGCGCGTACGGCAGGTCGGTGCCGGTCAGCAGCGCCACGGTGAACACGACGAACAGCACTACCGGCTCGGTGATCGCCGAGAACGTCTTGGCCCGGCTCGATCCCAGCTGCGCGTACGGGCTGCCGGTCTCCGCGGCCGCGGTGGCGATGACGAAGCTGGCCAGCGACAGCAGGAAACCGCCGCCGAGGATGTCGCCCATGTACCCGAGCGGCAGCCCGTAGCTGGTCAGGACCGGGATGAGCAGCGGGATGGTCAGGTACGCGGCCACTGCGATCAGCGGCGCGGCCAGGAAGAACCAGCTCGCCTGCTCCGGGGCGAGCGACTCCTTGCGGGCCAGCTTGGCCAGGTCGTAGTACGGCTGGAGCACGCGCGGCCCGCGGCGGCCCTGCAGCCGCGCTTCCACCTTCGCGATCACGCCAGTCACCATGGGCGCGCCAAGCGCGACCGTGAGGACTTGGAGAAGCTGAATGACCGGGATGGGGAGGGCCGCGCTCACGGGGCGGCCCCCGTATGATTGCCAGGCTGTTCCAGCGGCTCGCCCACGACGTCGCCTCCTACCCGTAGAACCCTGAACTGCAGGTGGGTAGAGGCCATCAGCGCCGTTCGGCGCGGTTTATGGCGAGCCTCATCGCCAGGTGGTCATTGTCTCCCACGGTCTGGCTGGCGCGCAACCCGCGGCCGCGGCCGGCGGCTCCATCTGATTTCCATCCCGGCTGCCCCGTGACTGCACGCGGGCCGGGCATCCTTCGACGCGACTGTCCGGGCGTCGGGGGGAGGCAAGCACATGCTTGAACTGCTGGCGTTTGTCCTGCTCGCCGTCGCCGTCATCGTCGTGCTGCAACTCGTCGCCAACAGGACCGGGCTGCCGGCCGCGGCGCTGCTGACCATGGCCGGCCTGCTGTACGCCGTGCTGCCCGGCCCGAACCTCACGCTGGATCCGCACGCGATCCTCACGTTCGTGATCCCGCCGCTGATCTACAGCGCCGCGCTCAACTCGTCCCTGACTGCGATCAGGAAGAACCTGCGGACGGTGATCAGCCTGTCCATCGGGCTCGTGCTGGCCACCGGGGTGATCACCGGGGCCGCCCTGGGGCTGTTCGTGCCGGAGGTAGGCCTTGCCGCGGGGGTGGCGCTCGGCGCCGCGATCGCGCCGACCGATCCGGTGGCCGCGCTGGCGGTCGGTAACGGGGCGCGGCTGCCGGGCAGGCTCGTGACGATCATCGAGGGTGAGGGCCTGCTGAACGACGCCACCGCCCTCACCTTGCTCACGGTGGCGGTCACGGCGGTGACCAGCGGCGGGTTCTCGGCCGGCGGCGCGGTGCTGCATTTCCTTGCCGCCGCGGCCGGCGGGCTGCTCTCCGGGGTCGTGGTGGCGCTCGTCATGCGGCTGCTGCGGCGGGCCATTCATGATCCCTTGCTGGTCAACGCGCTGTCGCTGGCCACGCCGTTCGCCGCGTACCTGCTGGGGGAGGCGGCGCACGTGTCCGGGGTGCTGGCCGTCGCGGTCGCGGGGCTGATGATCGGGCACGACACGCCGCGCTTCACCTCGGGCGCCAGCCGCTTGCAGGTGAGCGCCGTCTGGCGGCTGGCGGACTTCCTGCTGCAGGGGTTCGTGTTCCTGCTGATCGGGCAGCAGATCCTGCCCGTGGTCCGCGGCCTGCGGGAGTACTCGTCCGGCACGGTCGCCGCGGCCGTGGCTATCAGCCTTGGCGTGGTCCTGGTGTTGCGACCGCTGTGGCTGCTGCTGATGGCGGGACGACGGCTGGGCGGCCGGGAGATCGGCGTGCTGAGCTGGGCCGGCACCCGGGGCGTGATCAGCCTGGCGGCGATCTTCACGGTGCCGCTGACCACCTCGGACGGGCAGCCGTTCCCTGGGCGTGACCTGCTGCTGTTCTGCACGTTCCTTGTCGTGATGGTGACGCTGCTCGGGCAGGGGCTGACGTTCGGGCTGGTTGCCCGGTTGCTTGGCGTGCGGGCCGATCGCGCCGACGAGGCGGCGCTGCGCTGGGAGGCGCGGCATGCGGCGGACCGGGCGGGACTGGCCAGGCTCGACGAGCTCGCCTCCGATGGTGAGCTGTCCGGCGCGGCGCTGGCCGCACTGCGGGCGAGCCTCGAGCATGAGGCCGGACACGACGGCGAGCCGGAGTATCTGGCGGCGGATCACGACGCCGCGCTGCGGGCCCGCAGGGAGGTCATCGACGCGCAGCGCGAGGAGCTGCTGCGCTGGCGCGACGCTGGGCATCTGCCCGATTCGAGTCTTCGGGTGCTGGCGCGGGAGCTTGATCACGAGGAGCGGACGCTGCCGCCGCATGACGGCCACTGACTTGCCCGCGGCCCTGTCTCCTGGCCTGTCTCCGGTTGCCGAGGACGGAGGCGACGGCGACGACGGACAGCACCGCGATGATGAACGCCGGCGCTGACCAGGCGGGAAGCTTCCATACGTCGGCGAGCAGCAGCTTGACCGCGACGGCCGCGAGGATCACCGCCAGGGCCGGCCGCAGGTAGCGGACCCGGTCCTGCGCCCCGGCTAGCAGGAAGTACAGCGCGCGCATGCCGAGCAGCGCGAACACGTTGGACGTGTAGACGATGAAGGGGTCGGTAGTGACGGCGAGCACCGCCGGAATGGAGTCGACGGCGAAGATCACATCGGCGGTCTCCACGACGAGCAGGGCCACCAGTAGCGGGGTGGCGAGCAGGCGGCCGGCGTCCCTGACCACGAATCGCTGGCCGTGCAGCCGGGTGTCGACCGGCAGCACCCGCCGCAGGACGCGAAGCACGCGCGGTTCCCGCGGCGCGGCATGGCTGTCGCCGCGCAGCATGCTGGCCGCGGCCACGAGCAGGATGGCGCCGAAGACGTAGATCACCGGGTGGATGGCCTCGATCAGGCCGATGCCGGCTGCGATGAACGCGGCCCGCATGAGCAGCGCGCCGATGATGCCGAGCATGAGCACCCGGTGCTGGTGGCGCGCCGGGATCGCCAGCGCAGCGAAGATGGCGGCGAACACGAAGATGTTGTCGACCGACAGGCTCCGCTCGATGAGGTAGCTGGCCAGGTAGGCCTGGGCGCCCCCGCTGCCCGCCCAGGCCCACACCAGCCCGCCGAAGCCCAGCCCGACAATGAGCCAGACGGCGCTCCAGGCGGCGGCCTCGCGCAGCGATACCTCGTGCGCGCGCCGATGCAATACGAACAGGTCCAGGACCAGCATCGCGACCACGAAGGCCAGGAACGCGGCCCACGCCCACAGCGGGACGGTCACCGCTGGCCACCGCCCCTGCGCGGCGGCAGGATGGTCAGCGTTCCGCGTCCTGCGCTGGTCCCGGTTCCGGCAGCAGCCCGGCTTCGCCGAGCATGTAGCGGGCGCGCTCCACGGTGCCCTCGCGCGCGATCAGGTCGTAGCGGGTCGCGACCAGCTGCCGCACCGAGCTGAAGTCGCGCTGGCCCCTGGTCCTGGCGTGCGCCACGAACCCGAAGGCCGCACCCCACAGGACCCCGAGCGCGGCGCCGGTCGCGGCGACCGCGAGGAAGGAGTGCCCGGATGTGAACAACCCGAGCAGGATCCCGAACAGCAGCCCGGCCCACAGGCCGCTCAGTGCTCCCGCCGTCGCGGCGCGCGAGCTGGTGAGCCGGCCCGTCACCCGCTCGACGAGCCGCAGTCCTGACCCGACAATGTCGAGCTTCTCTACCGGGAAGCCGTCGTCGGACAGCCGGTCGACCGCCCGCTGGGCGCTCTCGTAGTCGTCGAACCGCGCGACGGTATTCCACGCCGCACTGATGGGGTCTGCCAGCGGCATTCCGCTTCCTCGCATCGCAGCGTCCCTGCCCTTCCTTGTGGTTCACGGACTCAGGTTCGCGCTGCCGTGTGCAGGGCCGGTCCGTGCCGCGTGGAGATCCGATGGAGACGTGGGCGCGGCCGTCGCGGTGTCTCGCGGGCGTCTCCATCCCGGCTCCAACACGAGCACACCGGTCCTCCGCGCCCGCACGGCATAACTGGGGAGAGGCTCATGATCCCTGGTGTGAGGTGACGTGATGGCATGGGTGGCACTGGTGGCCGCCGGCTTGTTCGAGACCGCTTTCGCCGTCTGCCTGAAGCTGAGCAACGGCCTGACGGCCCTGTGGCCCACGGTGGCGTTCGCGATCTGCGCGCTGACGAGCTTCGGGCTACTGACCGTCGCGCTGCGCGACCTCGAGGTCGGACCCGCCTACGCAGTCTGGACCGGAATCGGCGCCGCGGGAGCGGCGACCGTCGGCATGATCTTCCTCGGCGACGTGGTGTCGGCGACCAAGCTCGTCTCGATCGTGCTGATCCTGTCCGGCGTGATCGGGCTCAACCTGTCCGGCGTGACGCCGTGACGTTCGAACGATCCGGCGGACGAGCTCGATGACGCCGCTGATAACGATGGTGGCGCCGAAGGCGATGGCCAGCCCGATCCAGGGGTCGTGCTCGAAGGCCCGGCCGCCGAGGCGGCCGATGAAGAACGCGTACAGCGCCCAGAGGATGGCGGCGGCCGCGGTCGCGGGGACGAACCTGCGGCGCGGGTAGCCGGTGAGGCCGCAGGTGAGGGTCACCGCCGTGCGGCCGCCGGGGATGAAGCGGCAGACGACGATGAGCTGCGTGCCGAACCGGTCGAGCGACCGCTCCGCCCACGCCTGCGTTCGCAGGCCCTTCGGCGTGCTGAAGAACCTGCGCTGCATCGCGGGCCCGAAGCGCCGGCCGAGCAGGTAGCAGAGGTTGTCGCCGAGGAACGCTCCCGCGGCCGCGCAGGCAACGAGCAGCGCGATCCGCGGATCGGTGCTGCCTGCCGTCGCGACGCCGAGGGCGATGACCACCGTCTCGCTCGGCACGACGGGGAAGATCGCGTCAAGAGCCGGGAGGAGGAGCGCCACCAGGTAGGAGACGACCGAATCCACCTGAAGGCTAGTGAACACGCTCACGGGCATCCGTCCTCAGCGCGGCCCCGGCGCAGCCCGGGCAGTACCTGGACTCCGGGGCGGCGAAGAGCACGACCACCGGGATCGGCGCCCCGCACTGCTCGCACTCACCGAAATTCCCTGCCGCCAGCCGGTTCAGCGCGTCCTCCGTGTCGGCCAGCCGCTGCCGCGCGGCGACGGTGCGGCGGACCAGCCGGCGGGCCCGCTTGTCCGCGCTGCCATCTGGCGCGTCGCCGACGGCGACGTGATACGCCAGGGACAGCTCGGTGACCTCCTGCAGCCGGTCTCGCCACCGCGCCTCGAGGATGACCCGCCAGCGCGGGCCGTCTGCTACGTGCTCTTCTCGTCGCATGCCGCTCCCTGTGCTCAGGCTAGTCGTCCTGCCTCCGGCGCGCTGACGGCGGCCGGTGAGCCGACCGGCGGGCACGGAGCAGGCCGACGCACAGGACCGCCAGGCAGACACCGAAGACGATCCACGGCGCCACCACGATCAGGTCGCTTCCTGTCATCAGCCCTGCCTTATGCTGCGTTGCTAGCGGTATCGCTATGCGGTACCAGTGCACCCCCCGAGCGTGCCTGCTTAGTGAAGTTGCGATGGTGACGGTGTGGAGGCGCGCCCGGTCCCGGCGGACGGAGGCATGATGGCGGCCACAGTGCTGGTGGTTGAAGACGAGCGCAAGCTGCGGGATTTCATCCGGTCATACCTGGAGCGGGCCGGTTTCACCGTGCTGTCCACCGGTTCGGGCGCGGAGGCGATCAGCATGGCGATGGCCGCCGCGCCCGACCTCGTGGTCCTCGATCTCGGCCTGCCCGACGTGCCGGGTGAGACCGTGGCGCGAGAGCTGCGCACCATGTCCGCGGTGCCTATCTTGATGCTGACGGCGAAGGCGGCGGAAGAGGACCGGATCCGCGGGCTCGAACTCGGCGCCGACGACTACGTGACCAAGCCGTTCAGCCCGCGGGAACTGACCCTGCGGGTGCAGGCCATCCTGCGCCGCGGCGGGGCGGCGGCCGGTGACGACGGCGTCGCCAGCTACGGGGGAGGCGACCTCATGATCGACGAGCCGCGGCGCATCGTGACCGTGCGCGGGGCTCCGGTCGCGCTGACGCCAACGGAGTGGGGGATTCTCGGCACGCTGGCGACCGTCCCCGGCCGCGTGTACTCGCGGTTCGAGCTGATCAACAAGGTGCGGGGATACGAGTTCGAGGGATATGAGCGCACCGTCGACTCGCACGTGAAGAACCTCCGCCGCAAGATCGAGGAGGACCCGGCCAGTCCGCGCATCATCCTGACCGTGCTCGGCGGCGGCTACCGGCTCGGCCTGACCCGCGATGGCTGACACGCCGCGCGGCGCCCAGCGCGGCAACACGCTGGGGCCCAGGCTGGCGCTCGCGTTCCTCGGCGTGGCGCTGTCGGCGGTCGCCCTGCTCGCTGTCCTCGCCGCCGTGTTCTCCGCCGTCGACGTGTCCTCGCTGGCGAACCGGCAGCGCGACGACCTGGCCGCCGCGGTCGCGGTGGCGGCGGCCGCCTCCTGGAGCCAGGACCAGGGCTGGGCAGGCGCCGATCTCACGCCCGTCCTCGAACTGGCCCAGCGCAGCGGCCTCAAGCTGCAGGTCCAGGACGCGAACGGTCACGCGGTCGCGACCACGCCAGGCTTCGCGGCGACGGGATCCCAGTCAACCGAGCCTGTCCTGGCGCACGGCCAGAGGGTCGGTATGGTGGTGCTCGGCCTCACCGCGTCCGGCCTCGGCGCCGCGGACAGCGTGCTGCGCACCGCGCTGTTCCGGGCCATCGCCGGCGCGGCCGGGCTTGCCGCCCTGCTGGCGCTTTTTACCGGCCTCGCGGTCGCCCGCCGGATCACCCGTCCTATCGCCCGGCTGATCACGGTGACCCGCGCGATGGCCGCCGGCGACAGGTCCGCCCGCGCGGGCCAGCTCAGCGGCCCAAGCGAACTGCGTGAACTGGCCGCCGCCTTCGACAACATGGCGGACACGCTCGACTACGAGGACAAGATCCGCAGGGACCTGGTGGCGAGCGTCGCCCACGAGCTGCGCACGCCGGTGGCGGTGCTGCAGGCCGGGCACGAGGCGCTGCTGGACGGGATCACGGACCCTGACCCCGAGGAGCTTGGCTCGCTGCGTGACGAAGTGCTCCGGCTGGCTCGCATGGTCGATGACCTCCAGACGATGGCCGCCGCCGACGCGGCCGTGCTGCGCCTGACGCGCGAGCGGACCGATCTCGCGGACATCGCGGGCGCCGCCGCCGACAGCCTCGCCAGGAGGTTCGAGGCGGCCGAGGTCGAGCTGGACCGCCAGCTTGACACGGCGCCGGTGCTCGCCGACGAGCGGTGGATGCACCAGGTGGTTACCAACCTCCTCGGCAACGCGCTCAAGTTCACGCCAGCCGGCGGCAGGGTCACGATCCGCACCAGTCAGCGCGGCGCGCACGCGGTCCTCGAGGTCGCGGACACCGGCGTCGGCATCCCGGCCGGCGAGCTGCCGCGCATCTTCGACCGGTTCTGGCGCGGGCAGGCCGCCGCCCAGATCTCGGGCAGCGGGATCGGCCTCGCCATCGCCGCCGAGCTGGCCGTGGCGCACGGCGGCACGCTCACCGCGGACAGCCAGCCCGGGCACGGCG
>NZ_JBARCR010000235.1:0-1652 GCF_049794275.1 Trebonia sp. | reverse complement strand
CCCCAGGGCCGTACCCGCCGGGTCCGGGCTGTCCCGGACCGTTCGGACCGCCACCGGGATACCCGGGGCCGGACTGACCAGGACCCGCGCCAGGCTGTCCAGGACCGCCCGGCCCCATTGGCCCGGGTCCTCCGCGTCCTCCGGCCCAGCCCGGCGAGGCCTGACCGTAGCCGAAGTCCGGGTGGCCGGGCCCGTACGGCCCCGCGTTCCCTGGTCCGAATTCGCCTGCGCCCGGTCCGTACGGGTGCCCGCCTGGCGCATAGGGACCAGCGCCGGCGCCGGGATACGGCTGCCCGGCCGCGCCATTGGCTCGCGTTCCCGGCCCGTACGACGCCGAGCCTGGTTCTCCCGCCGCGAACGCGTCCGAGGGGAACGCTCCTGGCCCGAACGCCTCCGGTCCGGCCGGCCCCGCCTGCGCGGCCCCGAATTGCTCAGGCCCGTACTGCTCAGGCCCGTACTGCTCGGCTCCGTACGGGCCAGGCGCGTACTGTTCGGGGCCATGCTGGTCAGGCCCGTACCAGTCAGCGCCGTACCGCCCGGTGCCGCCCTGCTCAGCCCCATACTGCTCAGCGCCGTACGCCTCAGGTCCGTACTGGTCAGGCCAGTACCGGCCGGAGTGGTGCTGCTCCGCCCCGTACTGCTCTGGCCGGCGCTGGCCGGGGTGGTGCTGCTCAGGTCCGTACTGGTCAGCGCCGTACCCGCCCGGCCCGTACTGCTCAGGACCGTACTGCTCAGGACCGTACTGCTCAGGACCGGACTGGCCAGAATGATGCTGCTCAGGCCCGTGCTGTCCGGGCCCGCGCTGGGCGGAGTGGTGCTGCTCAGGTCCGTACTGGTCCGCGCCGTACCGGCCAGGCCCGTACTGCTCACGGCCGTACTGGTCAGGTCCGTACTGGCCGGAGTGATGCTGCTCAGGTCCGTACGGCCCGGGCCCGTGCTGGCCAGCGCCGTAGTATTCAGGGCCCTGCTGGCCGGGGCCGTGCTGCTCACCGCCGTACGTCTCAGGTCCGTACTGGTCGGGCCCGTATTGTTCCGGCCCGCGCTGGTCAGCGCCATGCTGCTCAGGAGCGTAGCGCTCGGCGCCGTACGCCTCAGGTCCGTACCGGTCGGGTTCGTATTGCTCAGGGCCGCGCTGGTCAGCGCCGTACTGGCCCGGCCCGTACCCCTCAGGCCCGTATTGGTCAGGCCCGGACTCTCCTGAGCCGTACTGGTCAGCGCCGCGCCGGTCCCGCCCGCGGTCAGGCCCGTACTGGCCGGGGCCATACTGCCTGGTGCCGTGCTGGTCAGCCCCGTACCGCTCGTCGCCGTACTGGCCGCCACGCTGGTCAGGACCGTATTCATCGGCGCCGTACCGGTCGGGCCCTGGCTGGCGCGGACCGTATCGCCGCTGACCCTGCTCTGCACCGCGCTGGCCCCGGCCGGGACCGTACTTCGAGCTGCCTGGGGCGTCCGGCCTGCCCGGTCCTGGCCGCTGCCGCCGGTCCTGGCCGGAAGGCGCGTATCTGGGGTCCGCGTCATAGCCGGCGTTAGGCCCTTGTTCGTGCCTCGGGTCTGGCTGTCCCTGTCGTCCCGGACGGTCGGCGGCCGGTCCCTGAGCGGGGCCGCCCGCCCGGGGGCCGCCAGGCGCGGGACCGGGGACCCCGCCTGTGCCC
>NZ_JBARCR010000234.1:0-2611 GCF_049794275.1 Trebonia sp. | reverse complement strand
GCGCCGGCGTCCGCCCGTTCCGGCGCTCACCGGCGCCCCCGGCGCTTCCGGCGCCGTCCGGGGTTCTCGTGCCGTCCGGGGTTCTCGTGCCGTCCGGGGTTCTCGTGCCGTCCGCTTTGCTGTGTCTTTTCGGGTGAATAGGCCCCGGAACTACACACCTAAGCCTCGTCTGCCCGCTGCGCGTCGCGCATCCGCAGCTGGAGCCGCTGCCGGGCCTCGAGCACGCCCGGCTCGCCCATATAGAGCACGTCGAGCACGCCGAGCACCTGGCGGACCTCCTCGCGGTACTGGGGCGTCAGCGTGACGGGCTTCCTGCCGTACAGGTCCAGCGCCCAGGCAGGCAGCGACGCGGCTGCGGCGCCGCCGACTTGGCGCCAGATGTCCGCCATGTCCTCGTCGAATCCCGGCAGGTCGAGCAGGTAGGAGGTGGACTCGGCCGCCGCGGGGCTGAGGGTCAGCTCCGGCTGGACGGCGGCCAGGTAAGCGTCGAGCTCGGCGGCGCTCGACGGCGCGCGTCCGGCGGGCACGCCGACGAGTTCGGCGGCGACGGTCATCTCGGCCACGTAGGCATCCCGGTCCGGCGCGCTCACCGGGTTGCCGAACAGGTCCGCGGCAGCCAGCACCGAGTCGACGAGCCCGGCGTGCACCCAGATGAGCAGGTCAGGGTCTCCGGCGGCGTATGGCCGCCCGGTGACCGGGTCGGTGCCGCGCACCCGCTCGTGGATCTTCCGCACCCGGTCCGCGGCGCGCCGCGCCGAAGCCTTATCCCCGTAGGTGATCGTGACCAGGTACGCGGCGGTCGAGGACAGCCTGCCCACAGGATCGGCGCGCCAGTCGCTGTGCTGATCGACCCCGGCCATCGCCAGCGGGTGCAGCGCCTGGACGAGCAGTGACCGCAGCCCGGCGACCGGCGCCGACAGGTCGCCGTTCAGCCGCCACGTCACGCTGCCCGGCCCGAAGAACCCGTCGTCCGCCGGACTGCCGGGCACGCTCGCGGTGAACGCCGCCGCGGCCCGCTCCACTAGACCCGCCGTCGGGAACACGTCCGCCGTCATCGCCTCACCCCCGGTCGTCACATTTCGCCCGCACGCCATCAACGCTACCTCGCGACCGGCGGACCACCCACCGGCCGGCGCCAGGACTTCCTCGGACGCTAGACAGGCAACCGCCTGATCCGGCGGCGGACCTCGGCCGTCACAGCCGATCCTGCCGCCGTGGGCGGGTTACTGGCTGACCCAGCGGATGGAGAACTGGGTGAGGGTGTAGCCGAGCGCGTTCACCGTCGGCTGGAGGAAGTTGTCGCGGATCATCGTGGTGGCCTCGGTCTCCGCCGCGCTGACCAGCGGCTTGGTCACGCTCGGCAGGCTCGTTGCCTGCTGGAACGCGACATCCTGCGCCTGGGCGTACAGGACCGACTGGGCGAACTGCGGCTGGATGAGCACCCCGCAGCCGAGGCCTGGGTAGGTCCAGCTGTGATCGGTCGAGATCGGCTTGGACAGGGTGTTGTCGACCGTGACGTCATGCACCGACTGCGGCAGCTGAGGCAGCGGCAGCGCCATTGAGACGGCCAGTCGGCCCGGGGTGCCTGGCGCGGCCGCCCGTAGCACGCGGAGCTGGTAGTGGCCGGTGGACGGCTTCCACCACGCGGGGCCCGGGTTGAGGTTGACGGTCGAGGACGCGTGCCCGACCGCGGCGAACGTGCCGGAGTACCAGCACGGCCACAGCCCGATGTTCTTGGACACGGTGTGCGTGAAGACGAAGTTGAAGTTCTCGGTGCCGAGGGCAGGCCGGGAGATTCCCTCGATCTTCTGCAGCACGAGCGGCCCGACAAGAGTGTTCGTGGTGGTACCGGCGCTGATCGACTGCCAGGGCCAGCCGAACCTGAGATGCGGCAGGTTGACGTTGACCCCGAAGAGGTGCAGGGCCGCGGACAGCGCGGCGAGCACCGCCCACGCGACGGCGCGCCGGAAGAAGAGGCCTGCCAGCACGGCGAGGGCCGCCCACTTCGCCCAGCGCGGCACGAGCGGGCGGCGCGGCCAGCGGCGACGCCTGCGCGGCTGCTCTGGCTGGTACCGCGCTGGATCCGTGAGCGGCAGCGTGCGCTCATCGAGTCGGGTGGGTGCGAACGCCGCAGGGAGGTAGGGACGCCCCGCCTCCTCGGCGGATGCGGTCTCTGGCCGGGCGGTGCGCTGGATCACGATACGGACCACGACGGGTCACCTGCGCTTTCTGTCGTTCACACGAGGGCAGGGTAGCTGAGGCTAAGCAGTACGGGGACGGCGCCGAACGGTCCGCGGAACTTGCTGCCTGGCTTGTCCGGGGCGTCCGGCTCGCCGATGACCGGCCAGTGCATCTTCAAGTGCTGCTCGGTCAATCCCGCGACCGAGTACGGGAATTCCATGGCGGACACACCGTTACGCTACAGCAGCCCGCCCCAGCGGAAGGCGGCGAACACGTCCGCGAGGGCGCGCACCGGCAGGGCGCGCCGCGCGGTGAGGTCGAGCCCGTACACGGCGCCGGCTAGGTAAATCAGGTCGCTGGCGCACTGGGCGAGCGCCTGGGACTTCGTCTGGTAAACGGTGCCGTCGGGGTTGACCTTGCCCAGTCGCTC
>NZ_JBARCR010000233.1:0-2699 GCF_049794275.1 Trebonia sp. | reverse complement strand
GCAGCACTCCCTCGAGGCTGGTCTCCTCGATCTCGCGCACCTGGTCCTCGGTCAGCGTGCGGGGGCCTTCCCGCAGCACCGCGGTGGGGCTTTTCCGTTCCGTCATGCAAGCATTCGACTTTCCGTGCGTGGGGGTGTCAAGCCGGATCTCGCGCTATCCGGACAGCATCGGCGGATAGTCCTTGACCTTGGACAGCGGCCACTGCGGCGCGCGCTTCTCTAGGAATGCGGTCACGCCCTCCGCCGCGTCAGCCTGCCGCCCCATCCAGCGGAAGACCTCGTGCTCCCGTTCGTGCGCGGCGCCGCGCTCGAGGTCCGCGCCGGCGGAAAAGTACCGTCCGGTGCCGGTCACGACGATCGCCCGAACGTCCTCGGCTGACTCGAACAGCGCGAACGCTTCGTACAGCTCGCGGGTCATCACCGAAGAGAGTGCGTTGCGCCGCTCGGGCCGGTTGAGCCAGATCGTGGCGACCTGGTGCGAGACGTCGGTGCGCAGGGTCTGGAAGCTGGTCATGGGTTGCCTCTCAGCAGCGGGCCGAACGAGGTCTCCACCTGGGCGGCCAGCGCGTCGGGATCCCACGGACCGGTGCCGATGAGCCGGATCAGCGGCTGCGGGTTGCTGTACAACGCCACTTCGTACCCGGAGGCGTGGATGATCCGGCCGGTGAGCCAGCCGGACTGCTCGCTCGCGAGGTAGGCGACGATCGGGGCGACGTTGTCCGGAGAGCGCTCGTCGTCGGCCGCGCTGCGCGTCCGCCGCCGTTCATCGGGGACCGACTCGGTCATCCGGGTCGCGGCGCCGGGGGATATCGCGTTCACGGTGACTCCGTACTTGCCCAGCGCGTTGGCCGACGAGTACGTCAGGCCGACGATCCCCATCTTGGCGGCGGCGTAGTTCGGCTGCCCTGGAGCGCCGTGCAGCCCGGACACCGAGGTGAAGTTGATGATGCGGTTCTGTGCGGTGTCTTCGCGCAGTGAGCGCCAGTGCGCCGACGCGAACTTGGTGGTGTTGAAGGCGCCCTTGAGGTGGACGCGGATCACGTCATCCCACTCCTGCTCGGCCATGTTGAACACCATCCGGTCGCGGAGGATCCCCGCGACGTTCACCACGACATCCAGGCGGCCGAAGCCCTCGATGGCGTCACGGATGAGCCCTTCAGCGGCCGCATGGTCCGACACGTCCGCGCCGTTGGCGACGGCCTTGCCTCCCGCCTCGGCGATCTCGTTCACGACCTGCTGCGCCGGCCCGCTGTCGACACCCGACCCGTCCAGCGCGGCGCCCAGGTCGTTGACCACAACGGCTGCGCCGCGCTGCGCCAGGAGTAGCGCCACTGACCTGCCGATTCCGCGGCCAGCACCGGTGACGATGGCCACCCGCCCATCCAGTCCTGTCATGTGCTCACCAGCCTTTCCCGCCTGCCCGCGGCAGCCGCATTATCAGAATTAGTTACTAGAATGAGCTTCGAAGCGAGGCAGTGGCGCTGTCAAGAGGGATCCGCGCGGCCGGAGAGATACATTGACCGGAGGACGGAACGGATCGGTGAGAACCCATGCCCAGGCAGCTGAGGGACGGCACTGCGGGCGGACCGCGGCAGTGGAGCCGCACCGCGCAGACGCAACGCGCGCTGCTTGACGCGGCGCGACAGGTTTTCACGGAGCGTGGTTTCTCCGACGCGAGCATCGCGGACATCGTGGAGCGGGCCGGATCCAGCGTCGGCAGCCTCTACCATCACTTCGGCGGCAAGAGCGAGCTGTTCGTCGCCCTCTGGGAGCAGCATCAGCTCGCGCACGAGGAGGCGGCGACTAAGGCAGTCGCGGACGCCAGGAACAAGGGCGTCACCGACCCGGGCCAGCTCTTCGAGACGGGAGCACGCGCCTTTCTGCACGGTAGCTGGCAGCGGCGTGACCTTACCCTGCTGTTCAGCTCCGGTGACGTACCGCCCGGATTCGACATGATGAGGCGCCGCAGGGGACGCGAGTGGATCGGCCAGAACGACTCGCTGCTACGTCTCACCGACCGGCCAGAGGACCGGGTATATGCGGCAATTCTCACCTCGCTGATTGGCGAGGGCGCCTACGAGGTCGCCGCCGCCAGAACTCGCCGGCAGGCGGAAAAGATCATCGACGCGGTGACCGAGTATGCCAGGCGGCTCATGGCCGGCGGACCGTGGCACCCCGGCATCGAGCCGCAAGGCATCGGCGCCGTGGCCGGGGCTGGGCTCGGTCTGGACGGCATCCACTGACAGGCGCTCGGCAGAGGTGACCCGGAAGGGCTGTCTGGCTGGCGGATCTAAGCTCTAGCTAGATCGTGCTTATGGGAGGTACCCGTGACGGCAGGGCGCGAAGACGGGACGGCGGGCGCGGTGGGCCAGCTGAGGACCTCACATGCCGACCGCGAGCAGACGATCGACGTGCTCAAGGCCGCGTTCGTTCAGGGTCGGCTGACCAAGGACGAGTTCGACTTGCGGGTCGGCCAGGTATTCGCATCACGGACCTACGCGGACCTCGACGCACTGACCGCCGACATCCCCGACAGGGTGATCAGCGTCCAGCCGTCGGCTGAGCACGCCCCTGAGCCGGGCAGGGTGCTCAGCTTCAAGACAGCGGCCAGCGTTGGCGCGGTCGGTGCCGGCCCGAGCATGGCTTCCGCCGCGGTAGTGCTGGTGCAGTCCAGCGGAGTGCCGGCGGTTGCCGGCGTG
>NZ_JBARCR010000232.1:0-5055 GCF_049794275.1 Trebonia sp. | reverse complement strand
ACCAGCACGCGGAGCCTGGTGACGTCCAGCATGGTCTGACTATAGACCGTATTTTTCTGTCCCCCTAGGCCCATCTACGGCATTTATCAGTTCTGCACATAATGGCCTTGACCTGGCACTTCATCCCAGATCAGTGCATCTGAGGCCGTGGCCACGCCGCGGGCGCCGCGTCATCCCTGTCCGTAGTTCGTGATCAGCCATCGCTCGTCTGGCTGCCGTTTCAGGTCGACGGTCCAGAAACTGTCCGGGTTGCCGACTGACGGTGCCTGCGATTCGGAGAAGGTGCAGTGAACCGAGGCGGTCACGCCGCTGCGATTGACTTGCGCGCAGTGCAGGGCCGAAAAAGTCGGCCACGTGGTGGTGTCTCCGTCGCCCCAGTTCATCATGCCCACGGCGGCAGGCTCGAAATGCGCGATGGCCGCGGCCTTGTCTTTCTGGTTAATCGCGGCGAACCAGGAAAGCGTGGCCTGCTCGGGGGATTGATATTCCGCCACCGCCACGAGGCCGGCGCTGGTCCGCGCGGGCTTTGCGGAGACCGGCTTAGCGGAAACCGCCGGATGCGGCGCCGAGCCGCACCCGGCGGCGATAGCGCAGACGAAAAGGATCGTCCCAGTAACGTCCAGCTTTGCTCGCATGGATGATTCGCTCAGGTGACCCGGTAGGCGGTGTACCGCACGGCGTTCGCTTCGCGGATCGCCGACGCCACGAAGATCGACTGCTCGAGGATGGCCAGCCGCGGCGCGGACGTCTCCAGGTGCACCGCGACGCGGAAGTAGTACTGCGACGGGTCCACGGGCTCCCCGCGCAAGAGCGCCTCCAGCACCTCCGGCGGCCCGCTGCGCACACCCGAAGTCCGGAAGTGGACATACTCCCCGGCAGCGGTTCGCGCCGAGTACCGGGTGTCGATCTCGACGGCGCCGTCGGGCCGGACAATCTGCCAGTCCGCCCCGCCGGGCAGGATCTCGGCGTCGAACAGCCCGCTGATCCGGCCGCCGGCGACCGGTACGACGCGCCGGTGCCCGGCCCGAGTCACACCGTGATCCTCAAGCGGCCCGAGCCGGGCATCCACCTCGAACGCCGGCTCAAGCCCAGGCACAGGCGCGGTCATCGCCACCTCCTCGGAGTGACCGTGAGCGTATCCCATGATCACGAAGACTTGTGGTCGCCATAGCAACCACAACCATTCGTGATCATGACCTCACCCGCGCACTGCCCCTCCGGGTTTCATGATCACGAAGGAAAAATCTCCTATACGCATACTTTTCTTTCGTGATCATGGGCGCGCGCCGAATAGCTATGCCACGGAAATGGGTGGAGGGTGCGCGGGCCGTCATCCGCGACGGGAAGGCAGAGCAGGCCACGCATGCGGCGTGTCTGGTGCGGCGGACGTGGCAGATGGTTCTGCGGCGAGCCGGCCCGTGCACCGCATTTCCGTGATCATGGGGCAAGAGGCGGCAATGCGCTCAGCCGCGGCCGTCGAGGAGCGGCGATTCCGGGCGGCGCGCCGGGCGCGCCGGGTCGGCGGCCAGCGACCGGCGGCGCCAGGCGATCCCGGACAGCGCCTCGAGCACCACGCGGTTGGCGAGGAAGCCGGTCACCTCCGCGTGGTCGTACGGCGGCGCGACCTCCACGACGTCGATACCGGCCAGCGGCAGCTCCATCGCGATGCGGCGCACCGCGTCGAGCAGTTGCCGCCCGGTCAGGCCGCCGGGTTCCGGGGTGCCGGTTCCCGGCGCCATCCCCGGGTCCACCACGTCCACGTCCACCGACAGGAACACCGCGTCGCAGTCGTCCACCGCGATCTCGAACGCCTCCGTCAGGCACGCGTCGAGCCCGCGGGTCACCACCTCGGTCATCTCGAAGGACCGCATCCGCTGCTCCGCCATCCAGGCCAGCGTTGGCGGCTCCGGCCAGTATCCGCGCAGCCCGATCTGCAGGAACCGGTCGCCGCGCACCGCGCCGGACTCGATCAGCCGGCGCATCGGCGTGCCGTGCCCGTACAGCGAGCCCCACTGCGTGTCCCCAGTGTCCGCGTGCGCGTCGAAGTGGATCAGCGACACCCGTCCCCACCCGACGTGCCTGGCCACGCCGGTCGCATCAGGGAACGTGACCGTGTGGTCGCCGCCGAGGATCACTGGGATCGCCCCCGACGCCGCCACCGCGAGAACCGCGTCTTCGAGCCGCTTGAGCGACTTCCCGGTTTCCCCGGACGGCATCACCACGTCCCCCGCGTCCGCCACCCGCAGCTCCTGCAGCGGGTCGACGCCGAGCGCCAGGTGCGGCCGGGAGGCGTCGTGCGGCAGGTAGTCGGTGCCGCGAATGGCCTGCGGTCCGAACCGGGTGCCGGGCCGGTGCGAGGTCCCGCCGTCGAACGGCGCGCCGACGAAGACGATGTCCAGTTCGGGGAGTTCCGACAGCGAGGTCCGCGGCACTCCGGCGAAGGTGATGTCGGGCCCGTACATGGCCGGGGTCATCTCGGGTTCAGGCATGGTTTCCCGTCTTCAGCAGCGGCTCGGTGGCCTGGTGGCTGCTCGGTTGCGGAGCGGGCATCACTCTAGCCAGCCACCGCGGCATCCACCAGTTCGCCTTGCCCAGCATCTCCATCACCGCGGGCACCAGGACGAGCCTGACGACGGTCGCGTCGATCAGCACCGCGACGGCGAGCCCGAGCCCGACCTGCTTCACCCCCGGGTCGGGCGTCAGGTCGAACGACAGGAACACGACCACCATGATCGCCGCGGCCGCGGTGATCACCCGCGCGGTGGACGCTAGCCCGGACACCACCGCCGCGGCGTTGTCCCCGGACACCAGGTAGGACTCGCGGATCCTGGACAGCAGGAACACCTCGTAGTCCATCGACAGCCCGAACAGGATCACGAACAGGAACACCGGCACCCAGGTCGTCACCGGCATCGGCTCGGGGAAGCCGAACAGCCGTCCGCCCCACCCCCACTGCGTCACCGCCGTCAGCACGCCGTACGCCGCCGTGATGGACAGCAGGTTCATCACCGCGGCCTTGACCGCGATCACGACCGAACGGAACACGTACAGCAGCAGCAGCATCGACAGCCCCACGACGGAGGCGATCAGCCACGGCAGCCGCTGGCCGATGAGGTTCGAGAACGTGACGTTTGCGGCGTTCGGCCCGGTCAGGTAGGCGTGGATGCCGGTCCCCGCGGTCGCCTCCGGCAGCACCTGGCCGGAGATCGTGTTGGCGAGCGCGTTGGTCGCCGCGTCCTGCGCCCCGGTGGCCGGGTAGGCGATGAGCAGCGCGGCCTGCCCGTCCCTGCTGACCACCGGCGGGGTCACGGCGGCGACGCCCGGCGTCCTGGCCACCGCGGTCTCGACGCGCGTCATATCAGCCGCGGCTCCGGCGGAGGGCAGCGCCGCGGCGACGATCAGCGGCGCGTCGAACCCCGGCCCGAACCCGCGCGCCATCGCCGCGTAGCTCGCGTACCCCATCGTGCCCCGCGCCTGCGCCGACTCGTCGGGGAACGACAGCTTCATCGTGAGCACGGGGGCGGCCAGCAGCAGGATGAACGCGGTCGCGGACAGCGCTGCCATCACCTTGTGCTTCTGGATGAACAAGGCCCATCTTTCCGAACGTGAGCGACCGCCTCTTGTCCCCTTCCGCGCCTCCCGGCGGTTCCTCCGCCTTTCCAGGATGGTGGCCTTGCCGAGCCGCGTCCCGGTGAACCCGAGCAGGGCAGGCAGCAAGGTCAGCGCTCCGAGCACGGTCATGGCCACCGTGGCCGCCGCCGCGACCGCCACCCCGTTGAGCAGCGACTGGCGCAGCACGAGCAGCCCGAGCATGCCGATCACCACCGTGGTGCCCGCGGTGAGCACGGAGACCCCGGCGGTCCGCATCGCGGTGACGGCCGCCTCCTGCGGCTCGCGTCCGCCGTGCAGTTCTGTCCTGAACCTGGTGAGGATGAACAGCGCGTAGTCCACGCCGACGCCGAGGCCGATCAGCGCCGCGACGATCGGGGAGAACGATGGCGCGGGGAAGATGTGGCCGAGCAGCGCGATCAGCGACAGGCCGCCGCCGATGCCGAACAGCGCGGTCGCCACCGGCAGCCCCATCGCCAGCAGCGAGCCGAACGCGATCAGCAGTACCAGCATCGCCGCCCCGACCCCGATGCCGTTGTCAGGCCCGCCGTAGGGCGTCTCGGCGAGATCCACCACGTCCCCGCCGAGGCTGAACGTCACGCCGTGCCCGCTGGCCCTGGTGGCGTCGTTCATCAGCATCGACGTCTCGCTGGAGGAGATGCTGTTCCCTGAGACGCTGAACTGCACGGTGGCGTAGGCGATGTGGCCGTCCCGCGACACGTGCCCCGGTGTCGTGTACGGGTCGGTCACCGCGGTGACGTGCGGCGCGTGCTCGAACGGAACGAGCGCGCTCGCGACCTGCGCCCGCACCGCGGGCGCGGTGACCGGCTGCGCTGAGCTGATCGCGAGCGTCAGCGAGTCTCCCGACTGCCGGGCGAAGTGCTGGTTGAGCAGCGTCTGCCCCGGGTCGGCGCCGGTGAATGAGTTGTCCGCCGCGGCGCCGAACCGCATCCACAGCGTGATCAGCACCGCCACCCCGGCCAGCCACGCGAGCAGCGTCGCCTTCCGGTGCCGGTAACAGGCTCGGCCAAGGCCGCCGAGCAGGCCATCTCCCGTCTGCATACCGCAAGCCTCGCGAATCGGCCCCTCAACCGCGTCGTACAGCGGAAGGCACTTAACCGCGCCGGGTAGTCACCCGGCGTACTCCGCCCGTAGTACGCGGCCCCGCCGGGCTAGCCGGCGGGGCGGGCGACTAGGCCGTGCTCGAAGGCGAGGACCACCAGCTGGGCGCGGTCGCGGGCGTAGAGCTTGGTCATCGCCCGGCTGACGTGGGTCTTCACGGTGAGCGGGCTGACCGTGAGCTTGGTGGCGATCTCGTCGTTGGAGAGCCCGGCCGCGACCAGGCACACGACCTCGCGTTCGCGTTCGGTGAGGGCGGCGAGGCCCGGCGGGGGCGGCGGTCCCGGCCGGCTAGGCGCGGGAGCGGCCATTCGGCCGGACGTGAAC
>NZ_JBARCR010000231.1:0-7560 GCF_049794275.1 Trebonia sp. | reverse complement strand
CGCCGGTCGCTGCCGGGCTTGAGCAGGACCGGGTTCATCGCCGGCTCGGGCGTGACCCGCGCGGCCAGCGCCTGCACCCACTGGGCGCGCCCGATCTCCGCGGCGTCGTCGGTGGCCCCGTCGGCGGCGGCGCACACCATCGAGTTGTTGGACATGTTCTGCGCCTTGTACGGCGCCACCCGCACCCCGCGGCGGGCGAACGCCCGGCACAGGCCGGTCGTGACGACGCTCTTCCCGGCGTCCGAGGTGGTGCCGGCGACAAGCAGCCCGCTCACCAGGCCGACGGTAGCAGGGAAATCGCGGGTTCCGGACCTCGCGTTCCTGAACCGCCCGTCGTGCGGGCTGCCGGGGTAGCGTCCGTGGCATGGCGGCGTTGCGGTTCGGGGTGGTGCGGGAATCGGTGGCTGACGGCCGGGAGTGGCTGGATTTCGCCCGCCGGGTCGAGGACAGCGGGATCGGCACGCTGCTGCTGCGGGATCATTTCTCGGCGGGCGCGTTCGGGCAGCAGCTCGCGCCGTTCAGCGCCCTGGCCGCCGCGGCCGCGGTGACGACCCGGCTGCGGGTCGGCACCCTGGTGCTGTCGAACGACTTCCGGCACCCGGCCATCGTGGCGCACGAGGCGGCGAGCCTGCACCTGTTGTCCGGCGGCCGGTTCGAGCTCGGCATCGGGGCCGGCTGGTACCAGCCGGAGTACGCCGCGGCGGGCATCGCCTTTGACACGGCGGGCCGACGCATCGCCCGGCTGGATGAATCGCTCTCCATCATCAAGGGCCTGCTGGCCGGGACGCCGGTCCAGCAGTCGGGCGAGTTCTACCAGATCGACGGGCTGGATCTCGACGTCCTCCCCATGCCCAGGTCCGGCGCCCCGCGGCTGCTGGTGGGCGCGGGCGGCCCGCGCATGCTGCGACTCGCCGCCAGGCACGCGGACATCGCCGGCGTCCTGCCGGCACCGATCAGGGACTCGGCCGACGGCGACGATCCCAGGGACCGGCTGCCGGCGGCGTTCGACGCGAAGGTCGGCGTGCTGCGGGAGGCGGCCGGCGACCGGTTCGGGAACCTGGAGATCAGCGCGTTCGGCACGTTCATCGTCACGGACAGGCGGCTGGCCGCGACCGAGGACCTGATCGCGCGGCGCGGCTGGAGCGGAATCGACGCCGAGACGGTGTGGCAGATGCCGACGATCTTCATCGGCAGCGCGGAACAGATCCGTTCCGACCTGCTCGAACGGCGCGACCGCCGCGGCCTGTCCTATCTCGTCGCCGGCGACGGCGCGCTGCCCGCGCTGGCGGAGATCGCCGGCGGGCTGTAAGCCCGCCGGCGGGTGCTCGTCGTCCGCGGGCGGCAGGTGCCGCACCTGCTCCCTGGTGATGTTCAGGCGGAATCCGTCGGCGCCGACCTCCGCCACGGCGGACCGCGGGATGAGCACCGTTCTGCGGCCCAGCAGGTGTCCCTCGCGCAGCAGTATCGAGGTCACCCGGCCGCTGCCTGCCTCCACGACGAACCCCAGCACGTGCCCGATGTCGCCGTCTGTCGCGTGCACGTGATCACCGCGGAACACCTCGTCCTCGCCGGGCAGCTTGTCAGGGACGGCGTCGACGGTCACGGGCGCCGGGATGGTCCCTGGGCCCCCTGGCGTGCCCGGAGTACCCGGCGCTCCCGGCAGCATGCCCCCGGCGGGAGCGTAATAGGGCCACAAGACATCCGGTTCCCAGCGGCCGACGGTGTCCTCGTAGTCCTCATCACCGGGGAAGTACGTCGCCTCGGCGGGATCCAGCCGCTCGAACTCGGCCTTGGTGCAGCGCAGCCGGACCTCGCCCTCGGGGGTGCCGGCTCCCCCGGCGTCGACGAGGCCGAGCGGGACAATCTGCCCGAGCCCCTTCCGATGCGCCGGCTCCACCACCAGATGGGTGACCGCGTCATCGCCGCGGCTGATGACCAGGGTCCTGAGCTTGCCGCAGTCGCCGTCCGCGCAGCGAACCTCAGCCTCGAGCCTGAACAACTGTGCCTGCGGCATGCTGTCCTCCCGCGTTGTCATCGCCAGCCTTAGCGTAGTGGAACGCCGCTCTGGCCGGCAGCCCAAGACGGCGCGCGGCCCGCCGCGGGTGCTGCGACGATGACTTTATGACTAGCCGTCTGCCCTTCTATTGCGTGGACGTGTTCGCGACTCGCCCGCTGACCGGCAATCCGCTGTCGCTGGTGCCCGATGCCGATGGCCTCGATGAGGCCCGGATGCGGGCGATCGCGCGCGAGTTCAATCAATCGGAGACCACGTTCCTGCTGCGCCCATCGCTGCCTGGGGCCACCGTGCGGCTGCGCTCTTTTACCCCGGCCGGCGTCGAGGTCGGCGGCGCCGGGCACAACGCGCTGGGTGCCTGGCTGTGGCTGGAGAGCGCGGGCCGGGTTGCCTCGGACTCGGGCCTGCGGCAGGAGATAACCGGCCAGGTGCTGCCGGTTGAGGTGGTCCGCGCGGCCGGCCAGCCCGCCATGGTGTGGATGGACCAGTCACCGCCGCGATTCGGCGCGGTGGCGGGTGACCGCGCCGGGCTGGCCGCCTGCCTGGGCCTGGGCGAGCGGGATCTGGCGCCGGACGAGGACGCGCGGGTTGCCTCCACCGGCGCCGCTCACCTGCTGGTCCCCGCGCGTGACCGCGGGGCGGTGGACCGGGCAGCGCCAGACCCTGCGCGGCTGAAGTCGGCGTTGCGGCAGGCGGGCGCCGAGGGCTGTTACCTGTATAGCCGGGATCCGGTGGACGCCGCCGGCGCCGTCGCCTACGCGAGGTTCTTCAACCCGACCGTCGGCATCGCGGAGGACCCCGCGACAGGAACCGCCGCCGGTCCGCTGGCCGCCAGGCTCGTCGCCGAGGGCCGGATCCCCGACGAGTCCACGGTCATCATCGAGCAAGGCTACGTACTGGGGCGGCCGAGCAGGATCGCCGTGTCGGTTTCGCGGCAGCGCGTTCGCGTCGGCGGCTCCGGCCTGGTCGTCGCGGAAGGAGCACTGATCGGGTAGCCGGCGAGTGTCAGGCCGGCTCACCCGGCCACAGCGCCGTCAGCTGGCCAGGGCTGATGTTGCCGCCGCTGCAGACGATGACCACGTTGCGGTCCGCGAACCGCCCGGGCGTGCTCAGTACCGCGGCGAGGGCGGCCGCGCCGGCCGGCTCGACGAGGTTGCGCGTCTTCTCGATCATCAGCCGCGTCGCGGCCCGCAGCGCGTCCTCCGGCACCAGCACGAAGTCATCCAGCAGCGCACCCAGGATCTGCTGCGGCAGCTCGAACGCGGTCCTGGTGGCCAGTCCCTCCGCGAACGTGCTAGTGGTGTCCGCCACGAGGGCGCCCGCCCGCCAGGAGCGGTACGCGGCCGGAGCCGCCTCGGACTGCACGCCGATCACCTCGACCGACGAGCGCACCGCCTTGGCCACCACGCAGGCTCCCGCCGCCCCGCTGCCGCCGCCGACCGGGACCACGATCACGTCGGTCTCCGGCCACGCCTCGAGGATCTCCAGGGTGTAGGTGGCCACCCCCGCGATGAGGGCCGGCTCGTTCCCTGAGTGGATGTACCGGTATCCGTGCCGGGCGGCCTCCTGTTCGCAGTGCTCACGGGCCTCATCGAAGTCCCGGCCGTGAAAGACCACCTCGGCGCCCAGCGCCCGCATCGACTCCACCTTGACCGGGTTGGACTGCTCGGGCATGCAGACCACCGCCCGCACGCCGAACAGGTCGGCCGCGTAGGCCACCGACTGGCCGTGATTGCCTGTCGAGGCGGCGATCACGCCCCGGTCTCGCTCATCGGCGGTCAGCTGGCTGACCAGGTTCACGCCGCCGCGGACCTTGAACGCGCCCACCGGCTGATGATTCTCGTGCTTGACCCGCACCTGAGCCCCGGTGAGGGCATCTAGCGCGGGATACCGGTACAGCGGGGTCGGCCGCAGGTAGGGCGCGATGCGCAGCCGTGCCGCGAGGACGTCAGCCAGGTCCGGCGCCGGGGAGACGGTCATGCCTTGTGTCTACCACGGGTGTCTACTACGGTGTCTGCCACGGCGCCCGCGTACCGGTGCGGCAGCGGGTGCCGTCGCGCGAAGCCCCGGTATCCGATGACCGCCACTAGCAGAACCAGCAGCCCCAGCCCGACTTGCATCCCGCGGGTCAGCCCCGGCGGATAGATCACCTTGACCAGGTAATGGTCGATGAACCCGCCACCGTACCCGGCCTCCCCCGCATGCCGGCGCAGGTCATTCTCCAGCAGCGTGAGCGGGCAGGTGAAGCCCGCGAACTCCACCAGCGCGCCATAGACCACCGCCGGGATGTGCGCCCAGATGATCCGGGGCCATCGCCAGGCGAGAAAGACGCCGCCGACGACGAAGCCGATGAACAGCAGGTGGATGACCACCACCACGTCCGCGCCGGCCTGGTACCACATGGTGTCAGCGCACGATACGCAGGACGACCTTGCGGTCGCCGCCGTTCGGCTTGACCAGCGCGAACCACAGCGGCAGCAGGGCGTCGACGGTCTGCGTCGCGGTCGCGTCGCCGAGGAACGCCGGCTCTAGACCGACGGCGCTGATGAGTTGCTCGGCGGTCGCCCGCGCCTCCGGATCGGCGGCGAAGAACAGGTTCGCGCCGGGCACCGGCGCCCCGCCGAGGCCTTCGCCTGAGCCGTCCCTGGCGCCGAAGACAACGTCGTGCCCGGCAGCGCGCCACTTGCTCCCGAGCGTGCCGCCGATGTTGCCCTTGCCGATGACCGCTATCTTCATGCCCGCCACCAACCTGTGTGACGCCCGTCTCATTCCTGTACCCGGGATAGCCCTTGACAACTCAAAAACTGATATCACAATGATAGTAGATAACTGACAGGGAGGCGGCCATGGACGAGCCAGCCATCGAGGTGCGGGGACTACGCAAGAGTTTCGAGAAGAAGGAAGCCGTGACGGGCATCGACCTGGATATCGCGGCTGGTTCCCTGGCCGGCCTGGTCGGGCCCAACGGAGCGGGGAAGACGACAACGCTCTCCATGATGACCGGGCTGCTGCGGCCGGACGCAGGCCGGATCGTGATCAAAGGACTCGACGTGTGGGCCGACCCGGTCGCCGCCAAGGCGGTGATCGGGGTGGTGCCTGCCGAGGCCAGGCTGTTCGAGCGGCTGAGCGGCGAGGAAGTCCTGGAGTACGCCGGCCGGCTGCGGGGCCTGCCGGCCGCCGAGGCCCGCTCGCGGGCGGCGCAGCTGCTCGAGATGCTCGACCTGGCCGCTGACGCGAAGCGGCTAGTCGCGGACTACTCCACCGGGATGCGCAAGAAGGCCGCGCTCGGCTGCGCGCTGATCCACAATCCGTCCGTGCTGTTCCTGGACGAACCGCTCGAGGGAGTGGACCCGATCTCCGCCGACGTGATCAGGCGGCTGCTGACGCGCCTGGTCGGCAGCGGCGCCACCGTGCTGTTCTCCAGCCACGTCATGGAGCTGGTCGAGCAGGTCTGCGATCACGTATCCGTCATCGACAAGGGCAGGATCCTGGCGACCGGCACAACCGACGAAGTGCGCGGCGGCAAGACCCTGCAGCAGGCGTTCATCGACCTGGTCGGAACGAGGGCGAAGGGTGAGGAGGGATTGACATGGCTCGGCTCCTCGTCGAACTGAAGCTCCGCCTGGTACGCAACGCGCTGCGCTCGTCCACCGCCGCGCAAGTCACGTTCCTGATAAGCACGCTGTGCGCTGCGGTCGCCGCGATCGGGATCTTCTGGCTCCTGGCCCAGTTGCGTTCTCAGGACGCGGCGGTGGACCTGACCACGGTCATCTTCGGCATCCTCGCGATTGGGTGGCTGATTGCCCCGATCTTCGCCTTCGGCCTGGACGGCACGCTCGACCCGGCGACATTGGCCCTCTATCCGCTCCGCACCCGTCAGCTCGTCCCCGGGCTGCTCGCCGCGTCAGCGGCGGGCGCTTGGCCGGTGGCCAACGTGCTAGGCCTGCTCGGCGTCACGGTCGGGCTGGCTCGCGGGGCGCTCGGCGTGCTCGTCGCGTTCATCGCGGTGGTGCTTCAGGTGCTGTTCTGCATCGTGCTGGCGCGGTTCGTGACCACCGGATTGGCGGGACTGCTTCGCTCGCGCCGCGGCAAGGACCTCGCCGTCTTCCTGTTCATCCCGATCTTCGCCATATTCGAGTTCCTCATCCAGGTGATACCCCGGGCCGCTTCCTCCGGGCAGCTGAGCCCGGCGAGCTTCGCCGGCATCGACAGCTGGATGCGCTGGCTGCCGCCCGGCCTGGCGGCGCACGCGATCCAGGACGCATCGACCGGGCACACGGGTGACGCCGCGGCGCGCCTCGGCCTGCTGGCGGCCGTCATCATCCTGCTCGGCGTTCTGTGGGTGCGCTCACTGAGCCGCGCCCTGGTCACCACGGACACCTCTACCGGGTCATCGCGGGTGCGCAATGCCGTGCTGCCGCTGGCGCGGTACGGCCTGCGCGGTGCCGTGGCCGCCAGGTTCCTGAAGTACCAGCGCCGCGACCCCGCGTCCCTCGCTTACTGGGCCATTGTCGTCATCATCATGTTCATCTGCTGCGCCAGCACGATCTTCGGCCGGCAGCACCATCCCTCGATCGTGATCACCAGCGCGGTCTTCGGCGCCGCGTTCGCCGGCGCGTATCACGCTAATTTCGCCGGGCAGGCCGGGCCGGGGTTCGTGATCGAGGCCCTGGCGCTGAGCGGGCGCCGGGAGCTGCGTGCCTACTTCTCGGCCCAGGACATCGTGTTCGGCGCGATCGCGGTACCGCTCATCACGGGGATGTGCTTCGGCCTCGCGGCCCTGATCGGGGACCTGAGGCAGGGCTGCGTCGCCGCCGCGGTCGGCCTGGCCGGGCTCGGCGCGGGGCTGGCGCTGGCCAACGTCTTCGGCGTCGTGCTGGCCTATCCCTTGCAGAAACGAGCCGGCAGCCCGCTGCCACAGCAGGCCCAGGGATACGGCGCGCACGCGGTCGGCACCATCTTCGGCACCCTCGCGTGCGTCGCGGTAGCCGCCATCCCCGTGATCGTCCTCGGCAACCTGACCATCCATGATTCCGCGGCGATCGCGCTGCCGGTGCTGTTCGGCTGCGCCGTGGCCTACGGCCTCGGGCTCGCGTGGCTCGGGGTGCGGGCCGCCGCCGCCCTGGCCGCGGGCAAACTGCCCGAGCTCTGCCAGGTCGCCATGCGCACCACCCTGTAACGTCGTTTCCCTCTTGGATGCGGGCGCGACCTCGTTGATCGCGGCGAGCGCGTTGAGCGTACGGGGGTAGCCGATGAACGGCAGCACGACGGTGATGACGCCGATCAGAGTCTGCCGGTCGTTCCCGACATTAAGGTTGGCCGCCACGTGGCTCCTGACCTGCGGGTCGCACCCGCCCAGGGCGGAGAGCATGGCGAAGGTGATCAACTCCCGCACCGGGACACCGATCCCGTCACGGGTGAGGTAGTCGCCGAAGCAGTTCGCGGACAGGAACCGCTGGAAATGCAGCTCGTCCTCGGCCGCCGACGCGTACATGCGCTCCACCCGGTCCGCGCCGGCGATCCGCTCTTGCACCGCCCTCCCTCGC
>NZ_JBARCR010000230.1:0-1597 GCF_049794275.1 Trebonia sp. | reverse complement strand
CCGCCGTGTTCAGCCGCCGAGGCCCAGGCGGCGGCCAGTGCCGCAGGCAGTGCCGCGAGTACCCGCTCGGTCCGCTCCGCACCCACGCTGGCGTCCGGCACCGGCCCGCCAAGCAACTCCCAGGTGTCGTTGGCCAGCCAGCGCCGCACCAGGGTCGTCGTAGGCGCCGGGACACCCGACGCCATCCACTCCCACGTCCGGTCCCCGAGCACCGGCCGGTACAGCCCGGCGGCCAGCGCCCGCTGAAAACACGCGTACAGCAGCGCCGCCCCCGACCCGGCACCAAGATCCCCGTCCCACGAGGCGAGCAGAGACCGCGCCGCCTCAGCGCCGGAATCGGCGAAAGGCCCAAGCCCCCCGAGCACCCGAATCCACGCCAAAGCCGCCCACGACACCGTGTCGGCCTGCATGCCGGCCAGCGAAGCCACGCTCAGCGAACCGGATCCGGAGAGCAGCGACCTGATCCGCTCCGCCCGGAACGGCTGCGAGAACGTGTAGGAGATGTAAGGCGAAGACGCGTCCGTGATCGTGTTGTTCGCCGTCATCACGAACCCTACGTCGGGATCGACCGCCCGCGGCAGCGAAGCGAACGGCACGGACCCGGTCCATTCGCACGACCCGTCCCACCCCGCCACGGGCAGCCGGCGTCCCCCCGGACCCGAACGCACCGGCACTTCCCCCCGGCACTGATACGCGATCCGCCCGGCGGTGTCGGCGCAGACGAGGTTGTTAACCGGATCAACCCACCCCTCTTGCGCGGACGCCAGCTCCGCAACGGACCTCGCGGTAAGCATCGGCAGCAGGCACTCGAACCCCCGGTTCGGCCGGTACGTCCCGACCCACTTCAGCGTGATCGCCGTCCCGTCGGCCGGGTCCCCGTGCACGACCGGCCCGTGCCGCGTCGCCCAGGTGGTGACCGGCACCTCGTAGTCGCCGCGCACCAGGATCCGCTCTTCCCGCACGGACGCGTTGGCCCACCCGTCCGGCGTGAGGTACCGCGACCCGTCGAACTGCTCGATGTAGAGGTCCTGCGTGTCCGCGTCGCCGTGGGTGATCGCCCACGCCACTGAGCCGTTGAACCCGAAGTGCGGGAACCCCGGCAGCCCGGGGAACGTCGCCCCCGCCACATCGAATTCAGGGCACGACACCTGGCACTGCCAGTACACGTTCGGGGTGTCGAGCGCACGGTGCGAGTCGTTGCACAGCACGGCCCCGCCATGCGTGGTCCGCCGCCCGCTGACCGCCCACGCGTTGGACCCGGGCTCCGCCTCCGCGAGAAAGCCAAGGTGCCCGGCGATGTCGCCGAGAGCCGAGTCCAGCAGCCGCGACACCCGCCCGTCCGGCGGAACAGCCAGCGGTGACCCCAGCGGCGGCCGCGTCTCGAGCCGGGAGAACGCGTCCGGCCCGATCCGCGCCAGCAGCACCCCGTTCACCAGCTTGTGCTGCCACTGCCCCATCAGCACATGCCGCACCTTGAACGCCGCCACCGAATGCCACGGCTGCCACGCCTCGACCCGGTCCCGCAATGGCAGCGGCAGCGCCCCGTTCGCCACCGCGTCGTTCACCCCGTCCGCGTACGCCTCGAACGCCGCCCGCA
>NZ_JBARCR010000229.1:0-5502 GCF_049794275.1 Trebonia sp. | reverse complement strand
CAAACGCGTCGTCGAGCGCCGCCTCCAGGGCCGCTCCGGTGCGGCGCGCGAGTTCCGGCTGCCGCGTCACGGCCGCCAGGGCAGGGATGTCCTCAGGCCGGGCGGCGAGGAAGAACCACCGGTCGGCCGCCCGGTAGTAGCGCTGCAGCGGGCTCTCGCCGAGCGCAAAGTAGCCACGCGGCTCGCCCGGCCGGTAGCCAGGGAAGTCGAACATGAACAGCGCCTGGTGGTAGGTCGCGGACTGGACGAGCGAGGCGCTGGCGAGCTGGCCGCGGCCGGTCGACTGGCGATGGTAGAGCGCGAGCGCCGTCGCGAACGCGCCGAGGATGCCGGTGCCGATGTCGACGATGTTGTACGGGCCGAGCACCGAGGGCAGCTCGGTGCGCTCCATGATCCCGGTCACCGCCTGGCCCTGGCGCTCCCAGCCGCGCCACCCTGTCCACGGTCCGCCGAGGCCGTAGCAGCTGATCGAGGTGTAGACGAGGTCCGGCCGGCGTGCCAGGACTTCGTCGGAGCCAATCGTCAGCCGCCCGGCGGTGCCGGGCGAGAAGTTCTCGAGCACTACGTCGGCGTGCTCCACCAGCCGCCAGTACACCTCCTGGCCTGCCAGCGTGCCGAGGTCGAGGAGCAGCGACTCCTTGCCCCGGTTGAGGTACCCTCCCACGCCGGCCGCGGGGCTCCCGATCTTCAGCACGCTCGCGCCGAACTCCGCGAGGATCCGGCCGCACGTCGGCCCCGCGAGCGCCAGGCCCAGGTCCAGCACGCGGATCCCGCTGAGCGGCTGGGACAGCGCCACTTCCGGCTCAGATCCGGCGGATGGCGCGGAGCCGGGGCCGGGAGCGGGGCGGGCCGGCTCGCCGTCGAGCTCAGCGAGGACGGCATCGGTGTCCGCCCCGGCCAGGCGGCGCGGCCGCAGCGAAGGATCAGGGAACTCGCTCAGCGCGACAGGCAGCCCCGCGCACCAGATGGCGCCGAGCTCGGGATCGGTCACCGGGGCGACCGCGTGCGTCCGGCGGGCGTGCTCGGTGCCGATCCACTCGGCGGGTGTCCTGACGAACCCGATGGCGGCGCCGGCGGCGTTGCCGATTTCCTCCCATTCCGCGGCCGTGCGGGTCAGGAACTCCGCCCGCAGCGCGGCGTGCAGGCGCTCGTTGACCTCGGGGCGCGCGTTGCTCGTGAGGTCGAGCAGCTCGGGGTCGAAGCGCCCGAGCAGGCCCGCGGCGCGGGCGAACCAGGACAGGTGGCGGGCGCTCGAGGTGTCGAACTGGACGTACCTGCCGTCCAGGCAGCGGAACGCGCCCGCGCCGCGCCCGTGAATGGGCCTCGGCGGCCGGAGCCCGCGCTCGTTCACGTAGGCGCCGCTGTGCCCGATGAGGGTGAACATCGCGTCGAACAGCGGCACCTCGACACGCTGGCCGCGCCCGGTGCGCCGCCGCGCGATCAGCGCCATCACGATGCTCACGCCCGCCAGGTACGCGGCGAAGCTCGAGGCGAGCGGCAGGGCCGAGTACGCGGGCCGTTCCCAGTCCCAGCCCACCGGCTCCTCGCCGGGCCGCGGTTCGCAGT
The DNA here is from genome assembly GCF_049794275.1 of Trebonia sp. Classification (NCBI taxonomy): domain Bacteria; kingdom Bacillati; phylum Actinomycetota; class Actinomycetes; order Streptosporangiales; family Treboniaceae; genus Trebonia; species Trebonia sp. The sequence continues at coordinate 3,936 of NZ_JBARCR010000229.1, read as the reverse complement.
TGGCCGTCGCGGCGGCGATGACGCCCTCATAACCGCGCAGGCGAGCGCGCGGGTCGTCGGCGCCGAAGCCCGGCAGCGAGCACGTGATGAGGGCGGGGTGCTGCTGCCTGATCGCGTCGAGGTCGAGCCCGAGCCTGGTCAGCACTCCAGGCCGGAAGTTTTCGATCACGACGTCGGCGCTGGCCGCGAGGCGGCGCGCCGCGGCGAGGTCGCCCGGTCGCTTCAGGTCCAGGATCGCGCGGCGCTTGCCACGGTTGAGGAACGCGTCCGCGACACCGGCCATGCGCGGGCCGCCAGGCGGGTCGACGTGGATGACGTCGGCGCCCTGGTCGGCGAGCAGCACGGCTGTCAGCGGCCCGGCCACGTACTGGCCGAAGTCGACGACCCGGAGGCCTGCCAGCGGACCCGTCATGTCGATGTCCTCCTCGGTGAGTCTTCCCTAACGATCTTCGCGGCAGCAGGTCCCCGATGGAATAGGCCGCGAAGATCCGGTCCCGGCTGGACGGCGCCGCGTCGCTGCCAGAAGATCGGATCGAGGAGAGTGCGATGGACAAGGTTGCGACTAACGCCGCTGACGCCGTAGCCGACATCGATTCGGGGAGCGTCATCGGGATCGCCGGGTTCGGCGTCATCCACGGGTTCCCTGTCGAGCTCACCGCGGCGGTACGCGCGCGGGAACTGCGCGACCTCACGATCGTCTGCAACTCCCTCGGCCGGGATCCCGCGCATCCCGTCTCGATCGTGCAGGCCGGCCAGGCGAGCCGGCTCATCGCCGCCTTCTCGGCCCGCGCGGGCGGTGTCGCGGGCGCCGCCGCGGCACTGAGCCCGGTTCCGCTCGACGTCGAGCTGGTACCGCAGGGCATCCTCGTCGAGCGGCTCCGCGCTGTCGCGGCGGGGATAGGAGCCTTCTACAGTCCAGTCGGCCAGGACACCGTCATCACCGGCGGCAAGGAGCGCCGCGCGTTCGGCGGGCAGACCTACGTCCTCGAATCCCCGCTGCACCTGGACTACGCCCTCATCTACGCCCGCAAGGCGGACCGTGCGGGCAACGTCTCGTTCCGCGGCACGAGCCAGAACTTCGGACCGAGCTTCGCGAAGGGCGCGAGGGTCGTCATCGTCGAGGTCGACGAGCTCGTCGAGGTCGGTGAGCTCGCGCCTGGCGAGGTGGACCTGGCCGGCATCTTCGTGGACCGGGTCGTCCAGCGTGCGGAGAAGGCCGAGCCGCTGTGGCGGGTCGCGCGCGAGACGGCCGAGGCACGCACGTATCTGGGGCGCCCGGGCCGGACCGCGGCGCAGCTCGCCGAGCGGATCGCCGGCCTGCTGCCCGAGGGCAGCTACGTGAACCTCGGCGTCGGCCTCCCGACGATGGTCTCCGACCACCTCGACGGCCGCGACGTCGTCCTGCATGCCGAGAACGGCGTCCTCGGCTACGGGACGCGCCTCGCCCCGGAGGACGCCGACCCCGACTATTACAACGCCGGCGCGGAACCGGTCTCACTCCGTCCTGGCGCGGCCGTCTTCGACTCGACGGAGGCGTTCGAGATGGCCCGTTCCGGCCGGCTCACCGCGGTCGTGCTCGGCGCCTTCCAGGTCGACGGACGAGGCTCTTTCGCGAACTGGACGACGCCCCAGATGGGCGGCGGCGCCATCGGCGGCGCGATGGACCTGCTCGTCAAGCCTGGCAGGCTCATCATCGCCATGTGGCACTGCGAGCGCGCTGGCCAGCCGAAGATCGTCAACGCGTGCCAGTACGACGTCACCGGGACCGAATGCGTCGATCTCATCGTCACTGACCTGGCGGTCATCGAGCGCGATGGCCGCGGACTCGTGCTGCGCGAGTGCGCGCCCGGCTTCGAGCCGGCGGACATCGCGCGGCTCACTGAGGCGCCGCTCGTCGTCGATCTCTGGACGGTACCGTGAGGTGTGCCCGTGACAACCTCTTCCACCGAAACGCCGGTAACCGCGCGGACCACCGCCGCGCCGGTCTCCGGGCTGGAGCGGGAGTCGGTCGAGCTGCGTGCGCGCCGCCTGGCGGCGGCCCGCCGCCGGGCCACCGCGCTGCTCGTAGCGGTGACTGCCCTGTTCATCGGGGTGACCGCGGCCCGCTGGCACGGGACGTTCGCCGGCTACGTGCAGGCCGGCGCCGAGGCGGCCATGGTCGGCGGTGTCGCGGACTGGTTCGCGGTGACCGCGCTGTTCCGCCACCCGCTGGGGCTGCCCATTCCGCACACCGCGGTGATCGTCGAACGCAAGGACCGGTTCGCCGCCACGCTCGGGCAGTTCGTCCAGGAGAACTTCCTGAACGCCGACGTGCTCACCGAGCGGCTGCGCGCCGCCAAGGTCGTTCCCCGGCTCGCTGCCTGGCTGGCCGACGAGGACAACGCCGCCCGGTTCGCCGGGCACGCCGCTGATCTGGTGGTCACGGCGGCCGAAGCGCTGCGCGACGAGGACGCCCAGCGCATCCTCACCGGCGAGCTGACCCGTGCCGTGGACTCCCTCGACGTGGCGCCGCTGGCCGGGCGGCTGGTGCGGGCCCTCATCGCGGAAGGGCACCACGCCGAGCTGTTCAACGGCATCCTGTCCGGCGTGGACCACTATCTCGAGGAGCATTACGAGGAGCTCCGCGACCGGTTCGAGATCGAGGCGCCCCGCTGGGTGCCGGACCTGGTGTACCGGCGGGTCTACGACCGCATCTACACCCGGCTGCGCGAGCGGCTGGCGGCGATGGCCGCCGATCCCGACGACGAGACCAGGCAGAAGTTCGAAGAGTGGATCGCCGGGCTGCCTGATCGCCTTGAGACGTCGCCCGAGCTGCGCGAGCGCGGCGAGCGCATCAAGCGCGAAGTGCTGGGCAGCGCGGGACTGCGGGACTGGTCGTCGGCGCTGTGGAAGAACGCGAAGGAGACCATGCGCGTTCAGGCTGCCGACCCGGAGTCCGAGCTACGCCATCGGATGACCGGCGCGCTGACGGCGGTCGGCAGCCGCCTCGGATCGGATCAGCGGCTTCAGGAGGGCCTCGACCGGATGATCGAGTCGGGAACCAGGGCGCTCGCCGACCAGTTCCATGACGAGCTCGCCGGCCTGGTCACGGGCACCATCGAGCGCTGGGACGCCACGCAGACGGCGACCCAGCTGGAGCTGCTGCTCGGCCGCGACCTGCAGTTCATCCGCATCAACGGCACAGTGGTCGGGGCCGGCGTGGGCCTGATCCTGCACGCCATCGCCATGGCGCTGGCCTGACTCGGGGCGGCGTACCGGCATGGGCGAGCGCGGGAGGGTGACGTCGATCGGCGAGCGGGTCCGCCAGGTGCATCTGGATCATTACTGCCCTGGCGGCGCCGGGCTGCCGGTGACCGGCTCCGGCCCGATCGGCCTTGTCGTTCCTGACGCCAGCCCCGCCGGGTGGGACAGCAACTCGGCGCATGCGGCCGGGCAGTGCTGCGGCCGTTGCGATCAGCCGATGACGCCGCGTCAGGATGTCCGCAGGCGCGCGGGCGGGTCCTGGGTGCATGAAGCCTGCCCGGGCTAGCTGTCGTCTGGGGCAAGCGGCACCTCGACAGAGAAATCACCCACGGCGGAGGAGACGCGGGCCGTCTCGCCTCTGGAGCCTGGATGAGGCGGCGTGATGTCCTGACGGGAAGGCAGCACACCATGGCCAAAACGGAACACACATGACCGGGTGGCCGGCCCAGCCGGTGATCTACGAGATCGACACGGCCGTCTGGCTGAGTGACCTGTCCCGGGCGGCCGGGCAGCTGGTCACCCTGGCCGGCGTGACGGGATCAGACTGGGACGCGATCACGCCGGACGGCGCCAACGCGGTCTGGCTGATGGGCGTGTGGGAGCGCAGCCCGGCCGGGCTGGCCCTGACCAACGCGAACCAGGAGCTCCAGGCGTCGTTCCGCGAGGCCCTGCCTGACCTGCGGCCCGAGGACG
>NZ_JBARCR010000228.1:0-2650 GCF_049794275.1 Trebonia sp. | reverse complement strand
GGCCCTATCTCAGCGAGCGCCAATGGGGCACGGTCCGGGAGGACTACAGCCAGAACGGGGATGCCTGGTCGTACTTCAGTCACGATCAGGCGCGGTCTCGCGCGTACCGGTGGGGCGAGGACGGCCTCGCCGGGATCAGCGACGACAAGCAGCGGCTGTGCCTGGCGCTGGCGCTTTGGAACGAGCGAGACCCGATCCTCAAGGAACGGCTGTTCGGCCTCACCAATAACGAAGGCAACCACGGGGAAGACGTCAAGGAGTACTACTTCTACGTCGATAACCTGCCGACGCACAGCTACCAGCGCTGGCTGTACAAGTACCCGCAGGCCGAGTTTCCCTACAACGACCTGGTGGCGGTGAACCGGGCGCGGTCGCGGCACGAGCTCGAATACGAACTCGTCGACACCGGCATCTTCGACGAGGGGCGCTACTTCGACGTCGAGGTGGAGTACGCGAAGGGCGCGCCCGAGGACATCATGTGCCGCGTCACCGTGCACAACCGGTCGTCGCGGGATGCCAGGGTGCACGTGCTGCCTACGCTATGGTTCCGCAACACGTGGTCCTGGGGAGGCGATCGGCCCAGGCCCCGGCTCACCCGCGCCGGCTCGGCCAGCCCGGTCATCCGGGCCGAGCACCCCGAGCTCGGTGTGTACTACCTGCACGCCGCTGCTGACGCCGACCTGCTTTTCTGTGAGAACGAGACCAACGCGGCCCGCATCTGGGGCGCCCCGGCGGGGACCCGGTTCCCCAAAGACGGGATCGGCGATCATCTGCTGTCCGGCGCGGCCACCGTCAACCCCGACGGCGAGGGGACCAAGGCGGCGGCCCATGTCGCCCTGCAGGTGCCTGGCGGCGGGCAGGCCTCGGTGCTGGTGCGGCTGACCAGAGAGGGCCCTGAGGCGCTCGCGGCGCCGTTCGCCGGGGCCGTCGAGCTGATCGCGCGGCGGCGGGCCGAGGCGGACGAGTTCTACGAGGCCATCACGCCGCCGACGGTGAGCGATGACGCGAAGGCGGTCATGCGCCAGGCGCTGGCCGGGATGCTGTGGTCGAAGCAGTGCTATTTCTTCGACGTCGACCGGTGGCTGCGTGAGCGGAACTTCCACCCGCTGCGCGCGCCAGCCCAGCGCGGAACCCGCAACGAGTCCTGGTTCCACATGTTCAACCACGACGTGGTGTCCATGCCGGACAAATGGGAGTACCCCTGGTACGCGGCGTGGGATCTCGCGTTCCACTGCATACCGCTGGCCATGGTCGATCCGGACTTCGCCAAGAACCAGATCAACCTGATGGTCTCCCAGGAATACCTGCATCCGACCGGGCAGATGCCCGCCTACGAGTGGAACTTCGGCGACGTCAATCCGCCGGTTCACGCCTTCGCCACCTTGTTCCTGCAGAATCTGGAATCCGACCTAGGCGAGACCGACGTGCCGTTCCTCCGGGAGGCCTTCAGGAAACTGCTGCTGAACTTCACCTGGTGGGTGAACCGCAAGGACCCCACCGGGCACAACGTGTTCGAAGGCGGCTTCCTCGGCCTCGACAACATCGGGGTATTCGACCGCAGCGCCGCCCTGCCCACTGGCGGGCGGCTCGAGCAGGCCGACGGCACTGCCTGGATGGCGATGTTCAGCCAGAACATGCTGGAGCTTGCCCTGACCCTGCTGGACAATGACCCGACCTATGAGGAATTCGTGCTCTCGTTCGTCGAGCGCTTCTTCTGGATCGCGGCGGCCATGGATCCGATCGGCGACAACCCTGACGAGATGTGGGACGAGGAGGACGGCTTCTTCTACGACGTGCTGCGCCTGCCCGACGGGAGCGGGACCAAGATCAAGGTGCGTTCCCTGGTGGGCCTGCTGCCGCTGTGCGCGAGCACCGTGATCGAGCCGGAAGTCCTCGAGCGCTACCCGGAGATCGCCAAGCGTGCTGGCGCGTTCATCGAGCGGAACAGGGACCTGCTGGTCAACATCGCTGACCCGATGGTGCCCGGCGTCCGTGGCCGGCGGCTCCTGTCGCTGGTGAACGAGGAGAAGCTGCGGCGTGTCCTGGCGCGGATGCTCGACGAGGAGCGCTTCCTCGGTCCGCACGGTATCCGCTCGATATCCCGCTGGCACCTGGACCATCCCTACAGCTTCTACGCCGGCGGCGTCGAGCACCGCGTGCAGTACGAGCCTGCCGAGTCGACGAGCGGGATGTTCGGCGGCAACTCCAACTGGCGCGGGCCGGTCTGGTTCCCGATCAACGTGATGCTGATCCGCGCGCTGATCACGCACTACCGGTACTACGGCGACGACCTGACCGTGGAATGCCCGACCGGTTCAGGGACGATGATGACGCTGTTCGAGGTGGCCCAGGAGCTGACCCGCCGGCTCACCGCGACGTTCCTGCGCGGCCCCGACGGGCGCCGTCCGGTCTACGGCGCGACCAGGCTGTTCCAGGAGGACCCGCACTGGCGCGACCTCATCTTGTTCTACGAGTACTTCCACGGCGACAACGGCGCCGGCCTTGGCGCGTCCCACCAGACCGGCTGGACCGGCCTCGTGGCCAGGCTAATCCAGGCCTTCGGCCAGCTCGATGCCGACAGCGTGCTCAACGACCCGCGGTGGCCGCTGGCCCGGCCGTACCGGCGCCTGACCGGCGCGCCCGTGGGGGC
>NZ_JBARCR010000227.1:0-2625 GCF_049794275.1 Trebonia sp. | reverse complement strand
CGCCTGCACCGCGGACATGGAGCCGGCCCTGGACGCCGGCCCGGCGGCCGCGAGCACGGTCAGCACGATCACCGCGAGCGGCACCACGATATCCACCCAGAACGGCACGCCAAGCACGCCGACCTGGTACACCTGCGCGTTCTGCCGGTAGAGCGGCACGGCGAGCAGGTTGCCGACGACCAGGCCGACGGCCGCGCCGGTCACCGCGGGGACCGCGACGAGCAGCACGTAACAGGCCACGACCTGCGCCGGCGTGAAGCCGATGGATTTGAGCACGCCGATCCGCGTGGTGCCCGCGACAACCGCGCCGCCGACCACGTTGACCACGATCAGCACCGAGATGGCCAGGGCGATCACGCCGAATGCCACGATGAACGGCACCCAGGGAGCGACGCTGGACTGCTCTGACTGGCGGACGCTCAGGTAGCTGACGTGGCTCAGTACCGCGCCGGACGGCAGCGCCTCCTCGACCTCGCCGATGTCCGCGCTGATGTCGCTGTCGGTCGCGCTGGACGCGAACCGGTAGAGCAGCTGCGCCTGGCCGGACCCGCCCTGGCCGGCGATGGCTGCCATCTCGGCGGGCAGTACCCAGACGTCGGCCGTGTTCGTCACCGAGTCCGCGACTCCGACGACGGTCATCGTCCGGCTGCCGACGGTGATGGTGGTACCGAGCTGGCTCGGCGCGTTGCCAGTGTCGGAGACGACGGCCTGGTCGTCGCCGGCGGCCCAGTGACCCTGCTGCAAGGTGAGGTCGTCCACCGGGCCGCCTGGACTGGGGCGGCCGGCGAAGTTCAGCTGGGTGCTGATCGAGCCGCCGGTGACGCCCGGCGGCACGACCTTGGCGTTGACGCTCTCCGTCTCGAACGGTCCGGCGACGGCCGTGACGCCCTTGACATGCGCGGCGTTCGTTATCTGGGCGGCCGAGGCGACGGACGTGTCGAGGGTGACAGCGACGTGCGCGCCGTTCTGTTGCGCGAACGCGTGGTCGAAAGGGCTGTGCGCGTCGGCGAGCATGCCGAGCGCGAGGGTGGAGGCGGCGGTGGCGGCGAGAACGACCAGGCCGATGATGATGGCCTGCAGTCTCCGCCCGCCGAGGCCGCCGGCGGCGGCCCGGAAGACGGCGCTCACGGCAGCGTCACCGCCGTGTCTGACGCGATCCGCCCGTCCGCGATGTGCACGACGCGCCGCGCGTACCGGTGGGCCAGTTCCGGGCTGTGCGTGACCAGGATCAGCGTCTGGCCCGCCGCGTTGAGGGCGAGCAGCAGCGCGCCGATCTCGTCCCCGGTGGCGGAGTCCACCGCGCCGGTCGGCTCGTCGGCGAGCAGCAGCGACGGTGAGTTGATCAGCGCCCGGGCGATCGCCACCCGCTGCCGCTCGCCGCCGGATAGCCGGGCCGGGTAGGCGTCCCGCCGGTGCGAGATCCTGAGCGTGCCGAGCAGTTCGTCGGCGCGTCGCCGCGCCTCGCGTGCCTTGACCCCGCCGAGCTGTGCGGGCAATAGCACGTTGTCGATGACCGTCATGTCGTCGAGCAGGTTGAAGAACTGGAAGATCATGCCGACCTGCCTGCGCCGGAACCGTGCGGCGCCCGCCTCGGACAGCATGTCGACTCGTTCGTCGCCGACCCGGACCGAGCCCGAGGTCGGCCGGTCCATCCCGGCGATGAGGTTGAGCAGCGTGGACTTGCCCGACCCGGACGGCCCCATGATGGCCACGGCCTCGCCGGAGTCGATCCGTACGCTGACACCGTCAATAGCGGCCCGCGGCCCGTCGTACCGCTTCACCACGTTCTCTAGCTGAACTAGCGCGTCCATGGTGGCGAAGGTAGTCACGCGCCTGCCCCGTCCGCGTCGCTCGCACTATGGATCTTCCGTAACGTCCCCGGCTTACTCGCCGGCGTCCATCATCCTTCCGATGTAGTCGGGCATACCTGGGACGGAGGATGCCGTTGTCCCGCATACCGGCGACAATGACTACGTGGCAGGACGTATCGGCTCGCTTGTCGCCTTCTTCCGGCGGGCCGAACCGCGCGGCGCGGCGCCGACAGGCTGGGCGCTCGCGCTGGACGGCGCCGTCGCGGTCGGTGCGGCGATCGGCGCGGTCTACGAGATGACGCAGCGCTCCCAGGCACGGGCGGGCACCGCGACGGTCACCGTGGTCGGCTCTTCGGCCGCCGTCCAGCACGCCATCCGGGCCGGCCTGCCGCTGAGCAAGATAGGCCGGCCGCTGCTCACCCTGGTCCCTGCGCACGCGTCGCTGCTGATGCTGACCGCCGCCGCGCTCACCGCGCTGCCGCTGGCGTGGCGGCGGCTGTACCCGATCACGGCCTGGCTGGTCATCATCGCCGCGATCGCGATCGTGCAGCAGGACTTCGTGCCGAAGGTCGCACTCGGTACCGCCGTGTACGCCGCCTACAGCGCGATCGCCTACTCCCGGTACCGGAACCTGGCGATTGCCGCGGTGTCCCTGACCACCGTCGCCGCCGCCGCGGAGTTCGGCGCCCGCTTCCCCCAGTTTCAGTTCCCCGGGCGGCTCACCGCGATCTTCGTGGTCCTGCCGGCCGCCGCGGCCGGTCTCGGCATCCGCGAGCTGCGCCGGCGGCTCGCCGACTCCACCGCCCGGCTGCGC
>NZ_JBARCR010000226.1:0-5479 GCF_049794275.1 Trebonia sp. | reverse complement strand
CGGCACACGAGGTCGGTGCCGGCCAGCACCGCCTTGCGGAGGAACTGCGCGCGCAGGTCGCCGAGCTCGGCCACGGCCTCGCCGTCGAATGAGGCGACGAAGCCCGCCTGGGCCGCTACCCCGGCGTTGATCGCGTCCGACGCGAAGTGGTCCTCAAGGACCACTTCGGCCGTCCGCACGCCCGGGATCGCGACGAGGGCGTCGTAGGCGTCGGCCACCATGAGGAACGCGAAGTTCGGCGCGCAGAAGTAGGTGGGCAGGCGCAGCCGGACCCGCGCCTGCCCGTCGCCCGAGACCGTGCACGACGCGACGAAGCCGAGGGTGGTGATCGGCTCGTCGAGCTCCGGGTCGCGCACGGCCGACAGGGCTGTGAGGACGTCCTCCCTCATTGCCCGGTGACCAGCTGGGCGTCGTCCTTCGCAGCGGGAGTTCCGGCTCCGGCGGGCAGCTGGCACTCGTCAGGGACCTTGATGTCGTAGAGCCTGGCGGCGTTCAGGCCGAGGATCTTCTTCTTCGTCGCGGTGGTGAGCTTCTGGTAGTCCGCGAACTGCTCGTCGTCCGGCATCTGCCAGTCGACCAACCCCTCGACCTGCCACTTCGGCTCCCAGATGCCGTAGTCGCTGCCGAACGTCATCTTGTCCTCGCCGACCCAGAACAGCAGCTCGCCCATCACCCGCGCGAAGAACTTCGGCCGCGCGTGCATCAGGGCGCCGGTCACGACCGACAGGCCGGCGTAGACGTTGGGCTCCTGCGTCGCCATGTAGCAGAAGTCGTCGATCCGCGGCAGGCCGACGTGCTCGATGATGAAGTTCAGCCCTTGGAAGTCGGTCGCGGCGTGGTCCACGTCGGACACGTCGAACGCGTCCTTGTCCAGCGGCCAGATCGTCGGGCCCTTGTGCACGTGGACGTTCTTGATGCCGAGCTCCTGGGCCTTCTCAAGGAACCGGTAGGCCGCCGGATCGCTGAGCTTGTAGCCGCGGGAGCCGTTGTTCCACTCCGCGGTGTAGAGCTTCACGCCCTTGGAGCCGTAACGCTCGACGTTGCGCCGCAGGTCCTCGAGCCCCGCGTCGCTGTCCCGCGGGTCGAACCGGGTGTTGGCGATGAACATGCCCGGGTGCTTTTCGCCGAGCGCGGCGTTCCGCTCGGTGGTGTTGAAGCCCTCCTTGTACCACTCCTTCAGGTCGGTGGGCTGGAAGATCGCCACGTCCACGTGTCCGTCTTCGAAGACGTCCTTCATCAGGTCGTCTTCCGAGTACTTCTGGAAGTGGTCGATCGGCCAGTGGGTCTCCTTCGGGCCGAGCGACTGGTAGGCGTGGAAGCACTCGATCCAGCCCTTGGCGTACTGCTCCGCGCCAGGCACCCAGTTGTCAGGCGCGGCGTTCCAGTAGTGCATGTGCGAGTCGACGATGAAGTACTTCTCGCCGTTCTTCTCGTACAAGGGGACCTCCTCTACTGCTGCGAGGGGATGAGGTCGAAGCCGAGGTACTCGGCGGCGTCCTCGGGGTTGGCGAACATGATGGTCCGGTCGTCTTCGTGGATCATCCGGCCGTAGTGCGTCGACATGTTCTCCTCGAACTCGGCGGAGTCGAAGTAGCCGGGCTCCTCGCCGAGCGCCTCGGAGATCTCGTCGTAGATGACGTCCATCCGGCCGATCGCGTCGACCCGGATCATGGACGGCAGGGCCCGCACCTTTACGTTCGGCTTGGTCGCCATGACCTGCGCGACGACCGCGCCGACCTGGTTGTTCATCAGCGTGAAGCCGCACTGGTTGGACGCGGTGTTGTCCGACTTGAACGGGCTCTCCGCGGTCTTGAACGTGGTCACTGGGCCAGCTCCTTCGGTACGTCCAGGTGCAGGTCGGTCACGATGCCGGCGAACCGGCTCTTCGCGGCGTCCAGGCTGTCCTCGAAGCGCGGCGGCTTCTGGTCGGGCTGCGACCACAGCGGCTGCATGTTGCGCGCCGCCTGCAGCGCCCGCGGCACCCAGTCGGTCAGCCAGCCGTTGAGCAGCGTCTTGTTGTGATCGGCGAACTCCCGGTCGGCGGTGAGCAGCTCGAACATCGCCTGGGTGTAGCGCAGGTCGCGCTCGGCGAAGTCGTACTCCGCCGCCCCGACGATCGTCGGCGTCACGAAGTCGCCGTTGCGCGGCGCCGCGTGCTGCACGAGCTGGCTGCGGAACAGCTCGCCGACCAGCGGCTCGAACACCACGTTGCCGGCGAAGATGGCCTCGCCCCAGTCCCAGATCGAGGTGAGCTGCTCGGCGACCTCCCGCACCCCCTGCCAGGCCGGGTCGGAGCTCCAGGTCTCCAGGTGCGCCGCCCCGTCGAACCCGGGCACTTCCTCGGTGAGCGTGAGGTTGTACAGCGCGAGGTCCTGCGCCGCCCTGATGCGGTGCATGCTGTTGACCGAGATCGCGTTGTTGTGCATGTTCGTGGGGGCGCGCCGCTGCGCGTTCGCGTACAGGTACAGGCCGAGCCCGTGGTCCACGTGCATCCAGGCGCCGACGTTGCGCTCGACGAACCGCACCCAGTTCGGGTTCCACTGCTCGAACGCCTTGGACTGGCGGGCGTTCTCCACGTTCTGGTTGACCTGCCGCACGACGTTGGAGTTGTAGCGGTAGAGGGTGAGCTCCCACTCCTCGTTCGGGTCGCGGAACTCGTGCCAGCCGTGCGCGGGCCAGTCATAGCCCTTGCCGCCCGAGCCGGGATAGCGCTCAGGCTCGGGCCGGTCGACGCCCCAGGCCTTCAGCGCGGTCCAGTCGAGCGGGTAGCCGCCGCGGCCGTCGGCGAACCCGTACAGCCAGCCCTGCGACAGGTAGTGCCGCGGGTCCGGCTGGACCTCGACCGTGACGTCCTCGTAGTGCGACTGCTTGCGCTTGGCCGGGATGAAGTAGTTGAACCGGCGGCTGTCCGAGTCGGGGAACTCCTTGGCGCCCGCCTCGGCGTCGGTGAAGACCGGTTTCGGAACGCTGCGTTCTTGCGTACTCGTCATTGGGGCTCTCCGGTTGTGGTGAATTTGTCGTAATAGACCCGCTTGTCCTCGACGCCGAGCGTCTCGAGCAGCGGGATCGCGGCCTCCACCATGGGCGGCGGACCGCAGACGTAGGCGTGCGCGCCGGCGAGGCGGCCCCGCAGGCGCTTGACGACGTCGGTGATCATGCCGTTCTCGCCGTCCCAGTCCTCGTGCGAGAGAGCCGGGACATAGCTGAAGTTCGGCAGCTTCTCCGCGATCGCGCTCAGCTCTTCCTCGAAGCACAGGTCGTGCTGCCCGCGGGCGCCGTAGAAGAACGTGGCCTTGCGGTGGATGCCGCGCTCGGCCATGGAGCGGAGCAGGGACAGGATCGGGGCCATCCCCGCTCCGCCGCCCACGAAGACCAGCTCCGCTTCGGAGTCGCGCAACGTGAAGACGCCGAATGGGCCGGTCAGCTCCAGGCGGTCGCCAACCTGGAGTTCCTTGTCGAGGAACTGGGAGAACAGCCCGTCCGGGTACACCTTGATGACGAACTCGAGCAGCCCGTCCCTGCTCGAGGTGTTCGCCATCGAGAACGACCGGACCTCCTCGGTGCCGGGCACGCTGATATCCATGTACTGGCCGGGGAAGAACTTGACCTCGCCTGGCTCGATCAGCCGCAGCACCAGGTGGCGCATGTCGTGCGTCACCGCGTCCTTGGACACGACCTCGGCCACCGCGTGCTGGATCGGCAGGCCGGACCTGATCATGTCCTCGTCGTAGTTGAGCAGCTCGATCGTGACGTCCTCGTAGGGGTGCGCCCGGCACAGCAGCGTGTAGCCTTCCTCCTTCTCGTAGTCGGGCAGCGCGAACGTGGAGTACCTGTCGTGCTCGATGTCGTCGCCCTCGAGGATGAACGACTTGCACGAGGCGCACTGGCCTTCCTTGCAGCCGTGCATGAGCATGATTCCCTGCTCGGCCGCGGCCCGCAGGATCGTCTGGTCCTCGCCGACTTCGATCTCGATGCCGACGGGTTCGAAGCGCACCTTGTGCTTACCGGGCACGGTCACCTCCCTCCGCCCTCCGCAGTGCCTCCCGGCTGGGGGCTATCCCGCCCCCCAGACCCCCCGGGCAGGCTCGCGCCTGGCGCCGGGGAGTCGCCACGGGTCCGTTCGGAATAAGCCGAGAACCGTCACCCGCCGTCTGCCGGAGCGGGGCGGCCTGCGGGACCACCGCGTACATAGTTGGCGTGGAACGCCTGGCGATCTTCGTCGCTCATCTCGTTGAGCAGCACGTTCGGCGACTGCAGCGGCGGCATCCGGCGCAGGTGGTCGAGCGTCCACATCTTCTTCTGGTCGCCCAGGTCGAGGTGCGGCTGCGCGACCATGGTCTTGCCGTCGTCGCGGACGTAGCCCATGTCGCTGACCACATCGGCCCAGTTCCAGCCGTGGTAGAGCGTCTCCCACTCGCGCTTGCCGATGAGCTGGCCCATGTTCGGCGTCTCGCGGCCCTGGTAGGTGGGCCGGAAGGCCACCGCGTCGGTCCAGCGGCACTCCTCGTGGCAGTAGGTGCGCCACTGTCCGTCCACCTGGTCCATCACCATGTCCTCGCGGACCAGGCACGGGACCATGCAGGTCCAGCAGCGGTGCGGGTACTGGTAGTCGACGTCCTCGGCGACGATCGGGTGATGCCCGTTCGGCCTAGACAGGCGGTTGTAGTTCTCCCACCACTTGCCGTACCTGTCGTACCAGCCCGGGTACTTGTACTCGAACCACTCGAAGTCCTTGTCGGTCATCGGGTCGATCCGCCAGTAGTTCGCCAGCCAGCCGGTGGCGAAGAACTGGGCTACCTCGTGCACGTAGCCCTTGTTCCAGATCTGGTTCCACGCCTCCTCGATGAGGTCGTGCGGGATGACCAGGCCGTACTTCTCCAGCGGCACGAGGTAGGAGCGGTAGTAGTCGTCGTAGATCCACCGGCGCCACATCTCGGCGTAGGACTCGCGGTCCTTGCGCCGGTCCTTGGTGCCGTACTCGATGAACGTGCCGATGGCCGCGTCCACCACGCGGTGGTTGTTCCACCACGCGTAGCGCAGGTCGCGCTCGAGCAGCTGATGGTTGCTCTCGTCCGACAGCGCCATCAGCAGCGTGGCGTAGCCGTTGGAGATGTGCCGCGACTCGTCCGACTGCACCGAGTGGAACACGGTGGGCAGGAGGAAGTCGCCGTTCGCCGCGGCCTCGGCGGGCATGGCCACGAACAGCGTGTTGGTGAACGCCGTCTCGGCCACGATCGTGAGGTAGATGCTGGCCGCGGTGATGGCGTCACCGGTGATGAAGCCCTCGGCGAACTGGCGGCCGATCGTGCCGCAGTAGTCGTTCTGGAAGTTCCGCAGGCTCGAGTTGAAGCCGGCCGGGTCGATGTAGTTGTTCATGTACAGGCGCTTGAGGTTCTGCTGGATCGTCGAGTGACGGACCTCGTCGATCATCTGGATGGCCTGGCCGTTGTGCAGCTCCGGGTTAGGTACGGTCCGGAAC
>NZ_JBARCR010000225.1:0-9995 GCF_049794275.1 Trebonia sp. | reverse complement strand
GGCAACGGCACGGGGACCGGCGGGTTCGGCGGGTTCGGCAGGTTCCGCGGCGGCACCGGCTCGGGGTCGACCGGCACCGGGACCGGGACGGGCACGTTCCCTGGTGGCGGCGCCGGCAGGTTCGGCGGTGCCGGCGGCGGGTTCGGCGGCGGGCTGTCCGGCAGCACGCAGGTGAGCAGCGCCCTGATCAAGCTGCTCGAGCAGGACGCCTCGAAGTACAAGTGGATCGCAGCGACCGAGGGCTCCCAGGAGGCCGCGCCGATCGAGCTGGCGACCGGCGGCGACGCCGTGATGGCGATCGGCGGCTTCAACGGCACCGACCCGACGCCGACGCTAGCCCAGTTCCAGGCGATGGTCGCCAAGGGCGAGATCCACTACTACGTCGGGCGCGGTGCCAGCAGCTTCGGCGGCGGCACCGGCTCGTCGGCGATCGCGTCCTGGGTGGCAGCCCACTTCACCGCGCAGACCGTGGGCGGCGCCACCGTCTACGACCTGACCCAGGCGAAGTAAGCCGCCGCAAGGCTTGAGCATTGGCGGTGTGGCCCACAACGACAGTAGGTTCGCACCTGTGGGCCACACCGCCAATCCAGGCACACGGCCGCGACGGGCTCGGACCGGTGGGTCATGGTTACGCTGGTGAAAGCCGTAAGGTGGCGGGGCGGGCGGGGCTGGGGACGACTGCGCGGCCGGGGATCAGATGCCGCACGCCGGGACGGCGAGGGATGCCCAGGCGCGGGGTCAAGCGTGGTGTCGCGGTCACCACGGGCCCGTTCGGGATGATCAAAGCGGAGAAGCGCCGCAAGAATCATTTGACAACTTGAGAATAGTCTCGTGATACTAGTCTCATGAATCTGACGCGGCTGATGGCGCTTGGCACGCTCGCCAGGTACGGGCCGCAGCACGGGCACCAGATCCGGCGGCTGGCCGAGCTGACCAACGTCGGCGAGTGGGGCGGAGTCAGCGTCGGGGCGCTGTACCGGGAGCTGCGCGCGATGGAGAGCGAGGGGCTCGTCGAGGCGCTGCGCACCGAGAAGGTGGGCAAGCGGCCGGAACGGACCGTGTACGAGATTACTCGCGACGGGTGCCTCGAGCTCACGGCGCTGCGGGAGCAGGCGATCCGGCCGTTGATGTCGGGGCCCGACCCGCTCGGCGTCGCGCTCACCTTCGCGGCCGACGGCATGGACCGCGAGGAGCTGCGGCGGATGCTCAGGGCGCGGCGGGAGAAGCTCGCGATCAGCGGCGCCGAGATCGCGTCCGACCTGAAGCGCCTGCAAGAAAAGGGCTTCATTGACGTGCTGGCGGCGGCGATCATGCGGCGCGTCGTGCTGACCATCGAGACCGAGGTCCGCTGGCACGACGAGCTCGACGCCACGCTGGCGGGCGAATCGGGCGAAACCGATGAAACGGCCCCTGGCGGGTCGTCGGAAACAGGGGCACTGCCCGGCTTTTAACGAGGGGAATCTCATTCATGGCGATCATCGAGGCCAAGGGCCTCACGCGGACGTTCAAGAGCCGCAAGCGGACCGTGCAGGCGGTGCGCGGCGTCGATCTCACCGTCGACGACGGGGAGATCGTGGGCTTCCTCGGCCCGAACGGCGCGGGCAAGACCACCACGCTGCGGATGCTGACCACGCTGCTGCGGCCGACCTCGGGCACGGCCATGGTCGCCGGGGCGGACCTGCTGCGCGATCCGCTGGCCGTCCGCAAGCGGATCGGGTACGTGCCGCAGGCGATCGGGCAGACCCAGGGCGGCACCAGCGACATGTGCCTGGTCATCGAGGAACTGCTCGACCAGGCGGAGGCTTACAGGATCGACCGGGCGGAGGCGGTGCGCCGTGCGGCGCAGCTCGTGAAGCAGCTCGACCTCACCGGGCTCGACCAGCGGCTGGTCAAGACGCTGTCCGGCGGGCAGCGGCGGCGGCTGGAGATCGCGCTCGGCCTGGTGCACCAGCCGCCGCTCGTCTTCCTTGACGAGCCCACCACCGGCCTGGACCCGCAGAGCAGGTCGAACATGTGGGAGCACATCCGCGCGCTGCGCGCCGACCTGGGCACCACGGTATTCCTGACCACGCACTACCTGGACGAGGCCGACGCGCTGTGCGACCGGGTGTTCATCGTCGACCACGGGGTGATCGCGGCGACAGGGACGCCTGACGAGCTGAAGCGGCAGGTGTCCGGGGACGTGGTGACGCTGCGGGTGAACGGCGCTACCGAGGCGGCGCGGGCGCTGCTGGCCAGGCAGCCCATCGTCCGCGAGCTCTCCGTGGCCGACGAGGAACTGCGGCTGACGGTGGAGCACGGCGAGGAGGCGCTGCCTGTGCTGCTGCGAGTGCTGGACGGCGCGGGGATCACGATGAGCGCGATCAGCCTGTCCCGGCCGACGCTCGACGACGTGTTCCTGACGCTGACCGGGCGGTCGCTGCGGGACGACTCACCCGGCGGCGGGGACGCGGTCGGCGCGGCGGCGGAGCTCGCGGGCGCGGGCGCGGGCACCGGAAGCAAGGAGTAATGGGCTAATGTCGTTCATCCATGACACGTGGTTCATCTTCCGGCGGCAGGTGCGGCTGGTGCTGCGCAACCCGGCGTTCCTGACGATCGGGCTGCTGCAGCCGATCCTGTACCTGGTGTTGTTCGGGCCGCTGCTGGCGAACCTGCCCGCGGGCTCGCTGTCCGGCGGCTCCGGGACGAGCGGCACCGCGGACGCGTACCGGTTCTTCGTGCCTGGGCTGCTGATCCAGCTGGCGCTGTTCGGCTCGACGTTCGTCGGGTTCGCGATCATCTCCGACTGGCGGTCGGGGGTGATCGAGCGGTACCGGGTCACGCCGGTGAGCCGGGTGGCGATCCTGGCCGGCCGGGTGCTGCGCGACGTCGCCATGCTGATCATCCAGTCGATCGTGCTGATTGTCGCGGGCCTGGCGTTCGGGCTGCGGGCGCCGCTGCCCGCGGTGCTGATGGGCTTCGTTTACATCGTGCTCGTCGCGATCGGGCTCGCGTCGGTGTCCTACGCGGTCGCGCTGACGCTGAAGAGCGAGGACGCGTTCGCGCCGCTGATCAACTCGATCATCGTGCCTCTCGTCCTGCTGTCAGGGATCATGCTGCCGCTGAACCTCGGGCCCGGCTGGCTGCAGGGGATAGCGCGCATCAGCCCGTTCCGGTACATCATCGACGCCATGCGCGAGGCGTACGCCGGGCACTACTTCGACACGATCGTGGTCGAGGGGCTGGCGGTGGCCGTCGGGCTGGCGGCCGTGCTCATGTGGCTGGGGTCGCGGGTCTTCGTCAGGGAGAACGCGTAGCCAAGACCTCGGTTACCTGGGCGGCTCGGGGAAGTGGCACGCCGCCCGGTGGCCGGGGGCGAGCTCGTCGAGCGGCGGCTCGGTGGTCTGGCAGATGTCCTGCGCCTTCCAGCACCTCGTGTGGAACCGGCAGCCGGGCGGCGGGTTCAGCGGGCTCGGCACGTCCCCGGTCAGCCGGATCCGCTCCCGGCGGATGCGGGGGCTGAGCGTTCCGGGCCCGGCTGCTTCGCCGGCGGCCGAGCCCGTACGCGCGGCCGCCGGCTCAGGCACCGGGACCGCGGACAGCAGCGCCACCGTGTAGGGATGCCGCGGGCTGGCGTAGATGTCGTCGCGGCTGGCGACCTCTACGATCTTGCCGAGGTACATGACGGCGACCTGATCGGCGATGTGCCGGACCACCGCCAGGTCGTGGGCGATGATCACGTAGCTCAGCCCCAGCTCTTCCTGCAGGTCGTCGAGCAGGTTGATGACCTGCGCCTGGATGGACACGTCGAGCGCGGAGACCGGCTCGTCGGCCACGATCAGCTTGGGCCTCAGGGCCAGCGTGCGGGCTACCCCGATGCGCTGCCGCTGCCCGCCGGAGAACTCGTGCGGGTACCGGTTGTAGTGCTCGGGGTTCAGCCCGACCAGCTCCAGCAGTTCCTGGACGGCCCGCTTGACACCCTGCTCGGTCTGCACGTGCTGCACCCGCAGCGGCGCGCCGATGATCGTGCCCACGGTGTGCCGCGGGTTGAGCGAGGAGTACGGGTCCTGGAAGATCATTCCGATCTCGCGCCGCAGCGGCCGCATCTGGCCTGCCCGCAGGTGAGTGATGTCCGTGCCGTCGAAGACGATGTTGCCGCTGGTCGGCTCGTCCAGCCGCGCGACCATCCGGCCGGTGGTGGTCTTGCCGCAGCCCGACTCGCCGACGATGCCGAGGGTGTGGCCCGCGGGCAGCGAGAAGTCGACCCCGTCCACGGCGCGGACCTGCGCCACGGTCCGCCGGAAGATCACGCCCCGCGTCACCGGGAAGTACCGGGTCAGCCCGGTCACGGTCAGCAGGTCGTCGCTCATGTTGCCTCTACTTCGGTAACGTCCTCACCGGGCTGGGCGGAGGCGGCGGCCTCGGCGGCGGCGGTCTCTTCGGCCTCTTCGGCCTCTTCGGCCGCGGCGCCTGGCGCCAGCTGCGCCCATAGTTCCTGCTGCTTGGCCAGCATCAGGTGACAGGCCACGCGATGCCCTGGGCCGGTCTCCAGGAGCACCGGAATCTCGGTGCTGCACCGGTCGCCGCCCACCTGCGGCGGGTAGTTGCAGCGCGGGTGGAACGGGCAGCCGGACGGCACGTGGATCAGGCTGGGCGGCGTGCCGCGGATCGGGCGCAGCCGCTCCAGCCGCGCCACGTCGAGCCGCGGCATCGAGCCGAGCAGGCCCCAGGTGTAGGGGTGCCCTGGCTCGAGGAACACGTCGCCGCCGCTGCCGTGCTCCGCCACCCGCCCCGCGTACATGACCAGGACGTCGTCGGCGACCTCCGCCACCACGCCGAGGTCGTGGGTGATGATGATGACCGCCGAGCCGAACTCGGCCTGCAGGTCCACGATCAGGTCGAGGATCTGGGCCTGTACGGTGACGTCGAGGGCGGTGGTCGGCTCGTCCGCGATCAGCAGCTCAGGGTCGCAGGACAGCGCCATCGCGATCATCGCGCGCTGCCGCATGCCGCCGGAGAACTGGTGCGGGTAGTCGTCCACCCGGACCGTCGGCTGCGGGATGCCCACCCGGCCGAGCAGGTCGATGGCCCGCTTGCGCGCGACCTGCTTGGACACCTTGTTGTGCACCCGGTACGCCTCGCTGATCTGGGCGCCGACCGAGTAGTACGGGTGCAGCGCGGACAGCGGGTCCTGGAAGATCATCGCCATCTTGCTGCCGCGCAGCTGGCGCACCCGTTCCGCACTCGCGCTGACCAGGTCCTCGTCGTCGAGCCTGATCTGGCCGGTGACCTCGGTGCCGCTGCCCTTGTCGCTGCTGCGGTGCAGGCCCATGATGGCCAGGCTCGTCACGCTCTTGCCGGAGCCGGACTCGCCGACGATGCCG
This sequence comes from Trebonia sp., assembly GCF_049794275.1. Taxonomy (NCBI): domain Bacteria; kingdom Bacillati; phylum Actinomycetota; class Actinomycetes; order Streptosporangiales; family Treboniaceae; genus Trebonia; species Trebonia sp. The sequence continues at coordinate 4,632 of NZ_JBARCR010000225.1, read as the reverse complement.
AGCGTCCGGCCCCGCTCCAGATCGAACGAGAGCCCGTCCACCGCCTTGACCAGGCCGTCGTCGGTCCGGAACTGCACGTGCAGGTCGCGGACCTCAAGCATGGCCATAACTACACCCTCACCCTCGGGTCGATCACCGCGTACAAGATGTCCACCAGCATGTTCGCTATCACGATGAAGAACGCGGCGAGCAGCACCACGCCCATGATCTCGGGAAAGTCCTGGTTCTGGATGGCGAGGAGGGTGAACTGGCCGAGGCCGGGCAGCGAGAACGTGGTCTCGGTGAGGATCGCGCCGCCAAGCAGCAGCCCGAGGTCCATGCCGAAAATGGTCAGGATCGGCGTCAGGGCCGCCCGCAGCCCGTGCCGCACGACCACGTTCCGTTCCCGCAGTCCCTTCGCGCGGGCGGTGCGGATGAAGTCCTCGCTCATTGTCTCCAGCATGCCGGCCCTGGTCAGCCGCGCGTACAAGGCCGCGTAAAGGAACGCGAGGGTGACCCACGGCAGCACGAGGTTCCGCGCCCACAGCGCCGGGTTAGTGAGGATCGGGACGTACGTCACGTTCGGGAAGATGGGCCACTTGTAGCTGAACAGCTCGAGCGAGATCAGCCCGGTGAAGAAGATCGGCAGCGACACGCCGGCCAGCGCCACGCCCATCGAGAACCGGTCGAACAGGGTGCCCCGGCGCAGCGCGGACAGCACGCCTACCGACACGCCGCCGATCAGCCACAGGACCGCCGCCCCGATGGCCAGCGACAGCGTCACCGGCAGCGCAGCCACCATCTGCGGCCACACCGGCTGCTGGCTGCGGAACGAGTAACCGAAGCACGGCGGCGCGCAGTACGTCACGCTCGGGCCCGAGTTGTAGTGCGTGCCGGCCACGATGCCCCACAGGAAGTGCCAGTACTGCACGACCAGCGGCGCGTTCAGGTTGAGCTTGGCCTCCATCTGCAAGATCGCCGACCGCGTGGGGTTGCGGCCGACGTACTGCGCCGCGAGCTCGTAGGAGTTCTGCCCCGCGAGCCGCGGGATCAGGAAGAAGATCCCGAACGTGATGATGCTGACCACGACCAGCAGGAAGACCGTCGTGATCAGGCGGCGGATGATGAACGTGATCATGACCTACGTGGGCGGGCGCCCGGCCCGGCCACCGCGTTCTCGCGGATGACCAGGGCCGGGCGCCGCTCCCTCCTAACTCTTGACGTCAGGCAGTGTCTCGCAAGCCGTCGCGGCTAGCTGCTGACGCCCATGACGCCGTAGTTGTACATCCCGAACGGCGTCATGGTGTACACGTTGGTCACCGCCGGGTTCCGGTACAGCAGGTTGGTGGCGTAGACGTTCGGCAGGATCACGGCCTGAGCCATGGCATCCTTGTCGATCTCGCCGTAGATGGCGTTCCGCTGCGCGTCGGTGATCGACGGGTTCGCCGCCTGCGCGAACAGGCCGTTGATCGTCGGGTCGTTCAGCTCGCCAATGTTGGTGTTGCCCGAGGGAGCGATGGTGTTCCCGTTGATGAGCTCGTCCATCATGCCGTAGCCGTCCGGCCAGTCAGGCGACCAGCCGCCCATGAGGACGCCGAGGTTGTGCTGGTGCACGTAGTTCGGCGCGCCGGCGAAGTCGGTGTAGTAGGTGCCTGACGGGTAGCCGTGCAGCTGGAGCTGGATGCCCACCCGGGCCAGCGCCGCCTGCAGGGCCTGCACGGCCGCGACCTCGGCCGGCCGGTCGCTGCGGTACGACGCGCCCACCGTGAAGCCGGTCGGGTGGCCGCACTTAGCCAGCGCCGCCTTCGCCGCGGTCAGGTCCCCTGTCGGGTCCGTCTTCGCGTTGTACTGGTCGAAGGAGGTGTACCCGCCCATCCCCGGCAGCAGCAGCGTCGTGGCGATCTGGCCGCCGGCGTACGGGCCGCCCCAGGCGGTCTGCAGGTCGGTCTTGTTCGCCGCGTACTCAACCGCCTGGCGGCACGCTACGTTGTTCAGCGGCGCCACCTTGGTGTTGATGTAGGTGAACCATTCGCGGTTGCCGGGCGAGGCGTCGGCGTCCTTCTCCAGCGACGGGTTGGACAGGATCTTCGCCCGCGTCGCGGCCTGCACGCCGATGCCCTGCGCGTCGATGTCGACGTCCCCGGCCAGCAGCCGGTTGTCGAGGTCCGCCGCGTTCACGTTCAGGTTGATGACGACCTTGCTGGCCAGCTGGCTGACCTGCGGGTCCTCATTCGGTGTCCAGTTCGGGTTCGGCACCAGGGTGGCCTGCTTGTTCACCTGGTAGCTCTGGAACATGTAAGGCCCGGTGGACAGCGGGTGCAGCTGGTAGTTGGACCCGGTGTCCTTGGACTGCGGCACCGGAGCCGTCTGCGGCAGCGACGCCACGTAGTTGAAGTCCGGGAACGGCGACTGCAGGTGGAACTGGATCGTGGACGCGTCCGGCGTCGTGATCGACGTCTGGTTCCCCGTCTTGTCCTTGTACGGGCCGGGGTACTTCGGGTTCGCCAGCAGCACGGAGAAATAGGTCGGGCCGTTGGCCAGCACGGACCTGTCGTAGGTGCGCTCGACCGCGTACTTGACGTCAGCCGAGGTGACCGGCGTGCCGTCCTCGAACTTCAGGCCCGGCTTGAGATGGTAGGTCCACACCAGGCCGTTGTCGCTGACCGTGCCGAGGCTGGTCGCGATGCCGGGCACCAGCGTGTTGCCGCAGGCGCCGGGGCAGGACTTGTAGGTGACCAGCGGGGTCGCCCACAGCCTGGTCATGTCGAACGTCCAGGCGTAGTACGTGTTGCCCGGGTCGAACGAGTCGGGGGTGCTGCTCAGCGCGAAGGTCAGCGTGCCACCCTTCTTCGTCGAGGGGTTCACTACTTTGGTGACCCCGGCGTTGAAGGCCGCGTTGCTGCCGGACGCCGAGCTCCCGCCGCTCGAGCTGCCGGTCGAACTCGTCCCCCCGCCGCTTGAGCACGCCGCGAGGGTCAGCCCCGCCGCGACCGCGCATGCGGCGAACGCGAGCCTGCTTCGTCTTCTCATATGCGGCACGTCTCCTTTCACGAAATAATCGGCTCCGGAATCAGTGCCCACGCGGGTCAAGCGCGTCGCGCAGACCGTCGCCGAATAGGTTGAAGGCCAGGACCGTAATGAAGATGGCCAGGCCCGGAATTATCATGTACATGGGATCTATGTAATAGAAACCATTGGATACCGCGTTGGAAAGCATCTGGCCCCAGCTCGGCGTCGGCGGGATGAGCCCGACGCCGAGGTAGTCGAGAGCCGCTTCGAACAGGATGTTTGTCGGGATCAGCAGGGTCGAGTACACCAGGATCGGCGCCACCAGGTTGGGCAGCAGCTCGCGGAAGAGAATGTACGGGCCGCGCGCGCCGATGCTGCGCGCCGCGTCCACGAATTCCCGTTCCCGCAGGGATAGCACCTGGCCGCGGATAATTCGCCCCATATAAGGCCAGGCGAAAAACCCGATGACGAATACGAGCAGGCTTACGCGCAGCTGGTTTCCGGACAGTCCAAACGCGGTGTTCGGGATCACGCCGATGAGGGCGATCGCGAACACCAGCAGCGGGAACGCGAGGAACACGTCCATGGCGCGGGCGATCACCGCGTCGATCCAGCCGCCGAAGTACCCGGCGATGATGCCGAAGAACACCCCGATGACCACGGCGAGGACCGTCGCGAGGAAGCCGATCAGCAGCGAGTACTGCGCGCCGACCACGATCCTGGCGAGCATGTCCCGGCCGGTCACCGGCTCGACGCCGAGGGGGTGCGCCAGGCTGATGCCGCCCCACGGGCCGTAGGGACGGCTGAACGTCGGGTTGATCAGGTTCGAGTTGTAGGCGTTGGGGTTCTGCACCAGGTGCGGGCCGACGAGCGCGACCAGGATGAGGAGGATGATGACGACCCCGCCCGCCATCGCGACCCGGTCCTTGCGCAGCCGCCGCCAGGCGATCTGGCCCAGCGACCTGCCCTCGATGGGCACGCCCGCAGACGTGACTCCGGCTTCGCCCGCTGCCGATGGTCCGCTGTGACCCGGTACGGGTTCAAGCGAAACGGCCACGTGCTGCTCTACCTGCCCATCTGCTGACGCTGCTTACCGGAGCTTCTTGCCTGAGCCGCCAAGACTACCGGCTGGTAATCCTGACAACATGCGGAACGACCTGCGTTTTCGCGTAGATCTTTCGGCGCTAGAGACAAGGTTCCGCATTCTGGCCATGGATACCAGACCGGGGTGGGCATCGTGGCCCGATCGTGACATAAATCGGATCTATCCGTCACCTTCGACACATCCAAGAAGTGGTGTGCAACGAACGTGTTACAAGAGACCAGTGTGACTGATGTGACTTGTGGGACCGGAGCGGCGGTACAGCTAAGGGGCACGGTTAAGGAGCACGGTTAAGGGACGGCCACCTCAACGAAGTCCCGGGCGACTGGTGACCCGAAGTCAGATGCCTCGCTTGCGGAGGATGTCCTCGATGTCCTTCATGTCGTCGTCGGCCGGCGCGGCCGTCTTGCCGGCCTTCGCTGGCTTCTTGGCTGACGCCGACACGGGCTCAGGCAGCCGGCTGGCCGGCAGGGTCCGCGTGGCGTCGCCCGCTTCCAGGCTGCCAGGACCCCCGCCCGCTGTGGACTGCCCCGCCTCGGCCC
>NZ_JBARCR010000224.1:0-1609 GCF_049794275.1 Trebonia sp. | reverse complement strand
GTCCGAGGCCACGTCCGCGGCCGGGACCAACTGGGCGCTAGGTATCCAGGCGCGCTGCCGGGCCCTGCTCAGCGAGGGACAGGCGGCCGAGCACGGGTACCTGCAGGCGATCGGGCGGCTGGGCCGCACCAGGGTGCGGGTGGAGCTGGCCCGCACCTGCCTGCTGTACGGCGAGTGGCTGCGCCGCGAGCGGCGCCGGGTGGAGGCGCGCGATCAGCTCCGCGCCGCCTACCAGATGCTGGCCGCGATGGGGCTCGAGGGGTTCGCGGAACGCGCTCGCGTCGAGCTGCTGGCCACCGGCGGGACGGTTCCGAAGCTCAGCACGGAGACGGCCGCCAGGCTGACCCCGCAGGAGGCCAGGATCGTCAGGCTCGCCGTGGCGGGGCACACCAATCCGGAAATCAGCACGCAGCTGTTCCTCAGCCCGCGCACGGTCGAGTGGCACCTGCGCAAGGTGTTCACGAAGCTCGGCATCAGCTCGCGGAAGGAACTCACCGTGGCGCTGCCCGACCTCGAGGCGGCCGCCGCGGCGACCTAGCCGGCCGGCGTCAGTGGCCGGCGGTCTGGCCGCCGTCGATGTGCAGGAGCTCGCCGGTGATGTACGGCGAGTACTCCAGGAACAAGATGCCGTCGACCACGTCGCTGACCTGCCCCACGCGCCCGAGCGGGGGAAGCTGGCTGCCGAGCCCTTGGTAGCTTTCCGCCGGGTACATCGGGGTCTGGATGATGCCGGGCGAGATGGCGTTGACCCGGATGCCGCGCGAGGCGTACTCCACGGCCAGTGACTTGGTGACGGCCGCCAGGCCGCCCTTGGTCAGCGCGGCCAGCGCCGACGGCGCGGCGGAGTTCGCGACCTCGGCCAGGGTGGCCGAGACGTTGACCACGTGGCCGCCGTACCGCATGGCCATCTCGGCGATGACCCGGCGGGTCAGCCAGAAGAAGCCGGCCAGGTTCACGCCGGTGATGGTGGCGTAATCCTCGGCGGTGTACTCGGTGAACGGCTTCGAGATGTACACCCCGGCGTTGTTGACCAGGGTGTCGATGCGGCCGAACCGGTCAAGCGCCGCGTCGGCGATCCGGTCCGCGGTGGCCGGGTCGGTGATGTCGCCGGCCACGGTGAGCAGGTCATCGGCTTCCGACGGCTTGATATTGCGGGCGCTGGCCACCACTGCCCAGCCGCGCCCGCGGTACCCGGCCACCAGGCCGGCGCCGATGTCCCTGGAGCCTCCGGTGATGATGGCGACTCGCCGATCCGGGTCCACGTCACTCTCCGGGAAGCAGCTGCTGGCCACCGTCGATGTCGTAGGTCGCGCCCGTGACCGCGGTGTTGCTCATCAGGTGCACCGCGAGCGCGGCCACGTCGGCTGGCTCCACAACGCGCCTGATGGGCAGCGTGGCGCGCAGCTGGGCACGGCGCTTGTCGAGGTCCGCGCCGAGCAGGGTCGCCGACAGCGGGCTGTCGACGAAGCCGGCCGCGATGAGGTTGACCCGGATCGGCGCGATCTCGACCGCCAGGTTCGCGACCAGGGCGGGCAGCGCGGCGGAGTTCGCCGCGATGAGCGACAGTCCTGGCCCCCGCCCGCCGCCGCGGGTGCCGCCCATGAACAGC